>DASQKG010000405.1:0-7715 GCA_035630655.1 Pyrinomonadaceae bacterium | reverse complement strand
TTTGTCCCGGTCGATCAGTATGCGTCGTTGCTCAATCCAGTCTGCGTCCAAGCTCGGATATCCGGCGATGGACAAGATGCTGCCGTTGTTGGCATCGACCACAGCAAGAGAGCCACGTCGTCGCCGTCCGATGCCTTGCCTGCCGTCCAGTTCCTTTAGCACCGAAGTGAGCAGATGAAAGCCTGAACTCTGTAAATCCGGGTCAAGCGTAAGTCTTACCTCCCGAGCTTCCTGCGACTTGATTGCGCCATCGAGTAACGGGAGGTAACCGCCGACGCGTACACCGATCAAGTTTGCGGTCGATTGGCCAAGCACGTGCAGGCGCGCCGGACGCCCGTTGATTCGCTTGGTGACCACCAAGTCGTCATGCATAACCGGAGCAACGTTCGATTCCACTGGGTTGGGAGCGGAGGAGCTCGGGTCGGAGATTTCGTGGATGGTGAAAGCCTGGTTCTCCCAGAAAAAATATTCTCCGCTTTTGAATCTACGTCCAGCATCAGGCTGGCCCCTCGCGTCCAACAGATTCACACGCAAGGTAGACGTTTTGTCGTCTTCGGCGTTGGCCGACGGGGAAATGGAAAGCTGTAAACTGTTCTTGCCTGGCGGAGCGTGAAGCCGGAACTGTTGAGCGACGAGCGTCGTCCCCTCCTTCGTGGATCCGTCGGCTTCCACCAGGGCTTCTCTCGGGGCGGCGTCAGCTTTCAAGAACAAAGAAAAGTTTGGGCCAATGATGCGCCAGCCTTTTCGGTGTTTACTGAGGCCGTCTGCCGACTTAATCGGGGTGTCGGTTAGCTCGATTGGAGGGTTGGCGAACGGGTTGGTGTACTTGAACTCGTCTGTCTTAAAAGATATGGCGACTTGCTCCGGCAGGCCGGAGAGCGTTTCGTATCTAAAAGGGGAACTGAGGCCCCAGTTAGATGCAGCTACGAATCTCCTTAACGTCGCTTCTAACTCACTCCACTCGTCATCAGTGAATTGCTGAGGATGCTTCGCGCGTGCAAAAGTCGCGACCAGCGGCTGATCAGGGCTTGGCTGCGAAATGGTTATGGCGCCTTTTTCCATGCCCGTCGCAATGGCTTCTATCTTGCGCGGGTTTTTTAGCTCCGGCTCCTCGCGGTAAAGACCGGCAAAAGCCAGCAGTCCGGCACAGAGCCAACCGAATAGCGTGAGCCATAACGCTGCATCAGTGATTTTTTCACTCACATGTCTACCTCTGCATTATTTAGTTTCCGCCGGCCCTCCAATGCTGACCACTGCCTCCAACTCATTCCCGTGCCGCCTTCCTTCCCGCAGTCTGAGCCACGGAAACAGATCCAATTAGGATAAGTAGGAAGCTCAAAACTGAACTGCCGGAAGTGCTAATCGGTTGCAGATCGAAGCCGATCAAAGGCAGTAAAGGCTGGAGCGGCTGAGTAAAGGCCCAGAGACACTGCACGCCAAGCGGGACGATCAGCGACGCCGCAACCATGGCCAATATTAAGCGAACGCCGGACACAGAGGTTGCGTCATTTTGGGTAGTAAAGCCAACTAGCTCTAAGGGTTTGTCCGGATCGTACAGGCTGCTGAGCGCGCCCCACAACGTCAAGTAGATGAGAATGTATGCGAGGATAACTAGGCCCAGGATGATCCAACCGAAGTAACCCCCGACGAAAGCCGAGACCAAATCGTTGTGGATGTTACTCCGCACGTCGCTTGGAATGCGCAGATCAAGCCATTGCCCCGACCAACCGCCCGCGCGCGCTAGATCTCGAGCGGTGCGCAGATTCTTCGCCTCGTCGAAGTAATGCAGTTGAGCTTCTTCACTCCTCCACGCGAGATCGAAGCGCTCTGGAGTTGCGAGTAGCGCCCAGACGCTCAATGCCACTAGCGTCAAGGTGAGGAGTGCTGGAATTAGGCGGTTCCTGGTGCTGACCCAGAAGGCGGTTACCAGGCCCAGAAGGACCAAGAGAGTCCCACCGTTATCTCCAGAGATGGCGCGGTAGAGTAAGACGGTGCCACCTAAAAGTATTAAAACCAGGACCTTTAATGGCCCTGCTTTTTCCTCTCCTGTCTCCGCCGCAGAAACTACTAGAATTGCGCAGGCGACCATGATGGGAAGAAAAAGTATAGGCAGGTATACTCGGCCCAAGACCGGCAACCAGAGCATTATGCGGTGGCCCTCGAGGAGTGAGATCAAATAAAAGATCAGAGGGGTAACCGAGAGAAGCAAGATTATTCCAGTTGCCTTCGCGGACAGCGGCGGGTTTGTTACCTCCTCGAGGAGGAGCGAGACGAGTTTGAAAAATGCGTGGGTTAGCAGTAGCACCAGCACCCACCCGAACAAGAAAAGGAGTAGTTGCTTCCAGCCGACATAGAATGCTCCGAATAGCGACCAATTAGTATCACCCCAGTCCCCATTAAGCGCGCAGAAGGCCACAATGAAGCAGAGACCACCCATCAGAAGTTTCCACCCAGAGGTGTCGGATGCGTTCTTGATCTCCACCTCCACCTGGGCGGACTCCGCACCATGCGTGTAGCGGAGGCCGTAAAGCAGCAGGGCGCTCCAAAAGATCACTTGAATGTAGGTCTCGAACCTTGCTTCATGAGGTGTGAAAAAGAAATCCCGGGCGCTCAGAACGATACCCAGGCTTAAAAGAAATGCCGCCGCGCTGAAGAGCAGAAAGCCGTTTGCGGTTCTGACCTGTGGGCCGATTAGAAATGCCAATCCGATCAAGAGTATCGCCAGACAGAGTTTTCCTCCGTACCACTTCACCGCGTTAGGGGACACATTTACAAAAGTCAGCTGCAGGCCATTAATCTGATGCCCTTGCGCAGGCGTCAAGGTAAGTGGCTTTACAGCCGTCAGGTTAGCGTTGCTCGAGGAAGCCGGGACAATATCAGTCGAAACTCCGACACTATTTACTGGCTCGTTCGACAAGTCGATTTCAGGCGTTAAGTGGAGCCCGTCGCCCTCAAGTGTCAGGGCGAAGCCCCCAGCCTGGTCGGCACCGGGCGGCACTCTAAAAAAGATTTCGTCAACCGGTACGGGAATCGGAGTGTGGCGTAATCCGAAAATGAGCCGGGCCGCTTTCCGTGGATCAAATTCTCTGTAGATCGGTTTGATAAGATTCAGCTTCAGCTCGTTTGTCTGAGGATTGAAGTCCACCTCGAAGGTAGAGCCTCCAAGCGGCCCTCTGCTCCAAAACCGTTCCTCGTCCCTTATGACGAAAGAGTTTTTCTCGCCTTCGTGCCACTCTCGCTTGTAGCGGATGCGGTCGTCCAGAGGAGTGACGACCAGACCCACTCCCTGTTTATGACTGATCTTGAAGGCTAGGTTGCTCATCTCGCGCGCCTGAAGCGGAATTAGATCCTGCGATACACCAGACTCATCACCGTATCCGAAAGTCTTCTCCGTGCCAGGCGACAGCGTGACGACATAACCTGTTAACAGCAGTGCGCTGCGGACTTTGGTGCCCATTTGTATGAAAGAGGAAATACAAATGAATGCAGTCAAACAAAGAAAGCCAATTCCGATAAGGTTGAGCGGGCGCATGCGAGAGGCCCGCGGTCCGTTGAGGGGTTGTGACATGGGTGACTATTGAGAATGTTTTCCGTTAAGCTCCAGTTTGCCTACCACCGTCCCCTGGGATTCGGAGGAACCGGAAACGCTAAACTGCGTTCGACGGGCGCGGGCTCCTTAGTAAGTCAAAGGCGTTGTGGACAGGTTGAGTTCCAACCTGAAACGGTCTACGAATATTTCGTAGCGACCGTTGAGTAGAACCGAAAAGCCGGTCTCTTCTACCTTCAATCCCTCTGTATATTGATTATTCTTGCGGTCCACGACCCAGACACCTTCACTCGCTGCGGCCTTGAGCATGAACTGGGTGTAGGGTCGATCGAAAATAATGGCCCTTCTACTGATGCCGCTGTCCTTGGCAAAGAAGATTCCGCCTCCGAGTTCATAGTGATCCCGCAACAACTGCGAAGAGCGAGCTTCGTAACCGGCGTTGATCTCAATCAGACAGACGTACTTGTCCGCAGCGAGGACGTTAGGCGGTAGCCCCGCGATCTGACTGATGCGGAAGACGAATTCGCTCACGTCTCCCGGTGTAAGTATGGAAGGTATGTAACTGATCTCATCACCAACCTGCACATCGATGGATTGCTGTGGGTCGATTTCCGATAGCGTGGCGGCGCCTCTAACAGCTAGCAGCTTGTCTTTGGATTTGACCGTGAATGTACCGGGGCTGCCCGGCTTTTCGGCAATGGAGAAGACCTCTTCCGCTCTAAGAGTAAGGCTCGCCGGGGTGTAGACAGACTCACTCCTTCCGGCGCGGATTAGTTGTGCGGTCAGCGAGAGATAATTGCTCTTTGGGTCAAACTTATTCGCACGGTCAAAGAAGCGGAAAACATAGCGGTAACTTTTTCCGTCTTTGGCGTCGGCCTGAATAGTCAATTGCCGGGTGACTTTCGTGTTAGTTATTTTATCTACGATCTCCGGCGGCGTTTCAGCGATGGGGATAAACTTGTTGTCGAGTTTATTGACATTATTGGTTTCGAGGTTGCGGCCCGAACCCGTGTGGACAAAATACTCGATGAAGCCATTGAGGAAGGAGTTCCATTTCTTCGCCTCCTCAACGCTCATACCCACACCTTCGATTTTCCGCGCGCCTCCTTCGATTATCGTCGTGCAACTGAATGTGATGCCGAGCGGCATCTTGTGGAGCTTTCCCTCGAACGCCTTGGCGAGCACATCGAAGTCGATATGCAGCGAGTAAGAATGTTCGTCGTATCGCTGGCGCCAGACTCGCAGTGGCGATCTGTTGATAGGCTTCCCTGTAGGGCTGCGCACGACGATCTCACCAACCAGGAACTGATACGACTCGCCCTCACGGAGGTCAGGATCGGAGCCGACGGTCTCGCCGCCAATGCCCACTGGCCTCACCAGCAGGCTGTCACCCAGCATGGTTTCGCAGACCGGATCGTAGGTCAGCAAGCGCCGAACGAAATACACGCTCCGTTCATCGTTATTTCCCCTGCCCGGCCAGACTTGTTCGGCGCAGATCCGCTGAAAGTCGCTGAGAGCATCATCCGTGTTGAAGAAACTATTGAACTCCAGTCCCACGGAAGACAGCGCGTAAATCTCGAGGATGTTGAAGATGTTGCTGTTCTTATAATACTTTGCGAGCGCCTCTTTGATTCTTTTGGAGATCTCGATTGAGGCACGCTCCAAGTCATCGGCGTCGCGGGCCATGTTCTCTTTAAATGAAGAGAGATTGATCGGCACGACGATGAAGTGCGGGAACTTCTCTGATGCGCTGATTCTTCGAACAGTCTTGATTTCGGATGTCATGGTCCCGTTCGATTTAAACGGCGAAATGAGGCCAGAGAAAAGTTTCGAGATGCCAGCGAAGATGGTAGTGATAGGATTGGGCATGCAATTTATCCCTCCAACTAACACGCTACGGTGTGAGCAGGTCGCATTTCATATCGGCGAAGCGCGTTGGCTCTGACTGACCGTGATCGTAGTCAGTCGGCAAAAATGGCCCTCGTCGCAAACTCTCCACAACAGCCCTGACGACTTCGGACGCGTTTTTATATGCAGTACCAGTGGCGTTGTCAGGTATGGTAATCAAGAGCAGTTTGCGCTGGCCGCGCAACACCTGTTCGCCGTTGGGTGAAGCTCGAACATCCTCTTCTCTCTTCTCGTCGTCAGATCCGAGAGGGCCAGGGGCGTTGTGTTCGCCCGCAGCTATCATCCACAAATTTTTTGGAGCGACACCTAGGATCGCCGACGCGAGTTCCCCCACGTAGCAACCGCGTCTACGGCACAGGTTGCGATTGTTGCCCGGCTCCCCGTCGAACGACGCTCCAGCGAAGATGACAACTAAGGAGCTTTTCAACTCAGCGCTCTTTTCGACCAGCAGGCGCTTGAGTTCGTCCGGATCGTCTACGACCTTCTTACCGCTCAAGAACCGATTGGCATCGAAGTCGTACAGGTTAACTGGAAGCTCTTTATCACCTATCCCATTGACCGCTATTATTTTTTGTGTGTAATCACTAGCGCCTTGCTCGCGGATTTCCCTAGCTGTGATTGCGGGCAAGGCAACGCCCCCTGCACCGTTTGTAATCGGCCCCTCCGGATGGGCCGAGGAGCGCAGCCATGCATAGGTGCCTATTGCCAGTAAGATGCCGCAAGAAACCAGCAGAACCGCAGTTCTTTTTTGACGTGACCTCCGGGCGATCTCCCGCTCTTTAAGCTCAAACATCAGAGCTATATTGGGCTGTGCTGAGGGGTCATTCTCTTCGTCAGGAATAGCTCTTATGGAATCTGACGATTTGTCCATGATTTCACTAATGTTCAATCTTTAACGACATTTCACTTGCGACAAAAGCGGACATTTTCATTTGCTACGAACACACTTCATATTTTGAATGACGTTATTCGTGATATCGGACAGCTTGATCCGCAAGCTAGGGAGTCCCCTCTGAGATTGGCAGGGAGTAACGAAATCTCAACGGTTTCATTGCCATAGGAGTCGTGCCTAAGCACTCATCCTTGAAGCATTAACCTTACATCTGTCGGTTAATGCCACACTCCCTCCCATACAATCACTCATGAGACGTTTGATTAGCCTAAACGTTTCGCCCTCAGGCGACGTTGCCGCACCACAGGGGCACAATGAATGGTCTCCTGTCCTAATAGTGATCGTCAGCCCGAAATCCTCGCACTTGAATCCGGCAGAGTTAAGAAAATGCGCACCAAGACCCCTTTTGATCAAGTCATCTGGTTCTAAGAGTTGACATCATCCACCCAACTTAGAGAGAACGGCCCTCTCCTGCAGGTAAGAGGGCCGGTGGGGTGAGGGTGAAACAGGAACTTTGATTGCCTTTCTTGGGTAGTGGCCGCAAATCAGGAATCCTCGCACCCTACGATCCAAACGAACTCGCAAATGCCTTACTCGGTTGGTTGAGTATGGAAACTCTCTAACCTACTTTTCGTATGATCTTGGCAATTATCAGGTGGGAAGTTGATGATGAGTAATCAATAAAAGAATATAACAGTATGTGAAATTACTGATGAGGAAGTCGAGTTATATGTGACTATACTCTCGCTCTAGAAAGGCGACATAGTTTTGCTAACTGGGGACGGAAATACGAGCTTTGACCATGCGATGATCGTCACAGGCATCAACGACTCACTGTTCGTTTGGAACAAGTACGACCCTATTCTAGTAACGTGCCAGAGTGGCGAAAAAGGGCCGGAGTTTTAGAAGTCTTCAGTATGTCATTGACAAGAACCACAAGAAGACCAACAAGTGGGCGACGTTTTCCGTTTACCGCCCGATCGATTACAACCAAGCCGGTAAATAGCAACACCAAAAGACGTCCGTCAAAACACATTTTGTGCGAATCATGGTTCACTGGTGAGAGAACAACCAAGGCGTTTTCGCGCTCGTCGTAGAGTCCGGCACATTCCTTGGGGAACCACCCGACGGAATGTCAGCCGCACACTTGGCTTAATCCGTGAACCGCAAGCCCGCGACTCTGCCTGTTTGTGACGAAACGGTAGATTTGTATAGATATTCGGGCCTCGGCGACCCTTCCTAAGACAGGCGGTCGCGAAATGGTTCCGTTGAAGGTGTTGACGCATGAAGCCATCGCCTTCATTAGTAACCTTCGAATACCTCCTCCTAACAGTTCCTAAACTACCGTCCATCCTTCTATGTAATGCC
>DASQKG010000404.1:0-16370 GCA_035630655.1 Pyrinomonadaceae bacterium | reverse complement strand
AACGTTGTCTGCGACCTGATCGGGGTTAGCTCCCATGGTTCTTAACACCTCCAGGAAGAGACCGTCCTGATTTGTCAGCGCGGAAAAAATATCAGTGGCCTCGATTGTCTTGCGGCCCTGAGCGCGGGCGCGTTCCATCGCCCGCTTGAAGAGATCTGTAGTGTCAGGAGAAATCCGGAAACCTTTCCCGACGTGTTGCTGCCGGGTGGTATCCAACCGTTTATCAATCGCAATCTTGACGACAATTGGGTCAAGCGAAAGATCGCGCATCGCCGAATTAAACATGTCCGGCTCCTCATGCATGAGGGCTTGAAGGACATGTTCGACTGCCACGAAATTCTGGTCGCGCTGGCGCGACTCGCTCAACGCATGCTCGAGTATCCGCTGGCCACTTTCGCCAAACTTGTCTTTGTAAGAACCTAAATCAACCATTTGTAAAACCTAAAAGACTATCAATCAACGCATCGTGCATCGTTTCACGACGCCAAAACTTAATATTTTCAAAGGGCCGACTTGAAAATCTAACCCTATTCCAAAGGGTTAGATGTGCCGAGCATATTCGCCGTTGCGTTTCAATGCAATAAGAATTCTCCCGGCCCTCCTCTAGCAATTTCGCGGCCAACGACGCGTGGTCTCCACCACTTTATGGTGGGACTTTCGGACGCAGCCAACACTGGGACCGCGGGCGTCTCGCCGCCATCGGTCGTTACCTGCTAGATCCCATCTAACCAGGCGCTGTTCGCGCTACGCCCTCATTGCGGTCGGCACGCTCGCGATCCTAGTAATCGTAATCGTCACCACCCGGCATCGGCGCAGCAGCCTTCTTTGGTTCCGGAGCATCCGTTACGGCCGCATCGGTGGTTAGCATTAACCCGGCTATCGACGCGGCGTTTTGCAACGCAGTTCGCACGACCTTGGTTGGGTCGATAATGCCCGCGGCGGCCAGGTCTTCATACTCACCCGTCGCCGCATTGAAACCTTTGTTTCCTTTCAACTCTTCCAGCCGGCCGGCAACGACGGCGCCGTCGAGTCCGGCATTTTCAGCAATGCGCCTTACCGGTTCCTCCAGAGCTCGCCTCACGATCCTTATGCCGGTGGTGATGTCTCCGTCTTCATCCGTAATTCCATCCAAAACCTTCGCCGCTCGCAGAAGCGCGACGCCGCCGCCGATTACGATGCCCTCCTGGGCAGCAGCTTTGGTCGCGTTGAGCGCGTCCTCCACGCGCATTTTGATTTCCTTCATCGCAGTTTCGGTGGGAGCGCCAACCTTTACCACAGCAACGCCGCCGGCAAGTTTAGCCAAACGCTCCTGCAACTTCTCGCGATCGTAATCGGAGGTTGTTTCTTCGATCTGCTTTCTGATGGTTGCCACTCGACCCTGGATCGCCTTCGGATCGCCACCACCCTCGACGATGGTTGTATTCTCCTTATCGACGATCACACGCTTTGCTTTGCCAAGGTCCGCCAGCTCCACATTCTCCAGTTTGATTCCCAACTCTTCAGTGATTACTTTTGCGCCCGTAAGGATCGCGAGGTCTTCGAGGATTGCTTTACGCCGGTCGCCAAACGCGGGGGCTTTGACCGCACACACTTTGATTGTGCCCCGCAGTTTGTTAACTACCAGCGTGGCAAGCGCGTCACCTTCAATGTCTTCGGCAACGATAAGGAGTGGCCGGCCCCTACCCGCCGTTTGTTCTAGAATCGGCAACAGCTCTCGCATCGCCGAAATTTTCTTCTCGTGCAGTAGTATGACAGCATCCTCCAGCACACATTCCATCCGGTCGGCGTTAGTGACAAAGTAGGGGGACAGATAGCCGCGATCAAACTGCATCCCCTCCACTATTTCGAGCTCAGTTTGCAGCGTTTTCGACTCTTCGACAGTAACTACTCCATCGTTGCCGACACGTTCCATGGCTTCGGAGATTAATCTGCCAATCTCACGATCGTTGTTGGCCGACACGCTGGCCACGTTCATCAGATCCTCTTTGCTCTTAACTTTCTTGGAAACGCGCTGCAGCTCGGCCACCACCTTATCAGTCGCCATTTGAATTCCGCGCTGCAGTGACATCGGATTAGCGCCCGCTGTTACATTCTTGACGCCTTCCCGAAAGATCGCCTGGGCCAACACGGTCGCGGTAGTGGTTCCGTCGCCGGCGGTGTCGTTGGTTCTTACTGCCACCTCGCGAACCATCTGCGCGCCCATGTTTTCGTACTTGTCCTTTAGTTCAATTTCTTTGGCGACAGTCACGCCGTCCTTGGTGATCACCGGCGAGCCAAATTTCTTTCCCAGCACCACGTTGCGTCCCTTCGGACCGAGCGTCACCCGCACGGCATTCGCAAGTGTATTCACACCGCGCAACATCGCGCCCCGCGCCTCTTCATGAAACTTCATCTCTTTTGCAGCCACTTAGTTTCTCCTTTTGCCGGTATCAGAACCGGAAGCGGTAGCGACCGGGTTTCGTCGAATTCGAACTACTCTTTTATTCACCAGACCCGGATCGCTACCGCTTCCGGTTCTGAATCGAGAGAGGCAGGATGCCTGTCTTGGATCCCATTTAATCAACCGCCCCATTTGCGTTTTCCGAATAGCGCCCAACCTTCACACGCGCTGGGCGTAACAACCGATCACCCATTTTGTAGCCCCGCGAATGCTCCGCTAAAACCCTACCTTCATCTTCGGGTTCCACTGCTGCTGTTTCAACCGCCTCGTGCAGCTCCGGATCGAACGGTTGGCCCACCGACTCAATCGGCTCGACACCTGCCGCCGTCAGCGCAGTTTCAAAACTGCTCGCGGTTCGTCGCACGCCTTCCGCCACGTCGCTGATTGAAGCTCCTGAGGCCGCAGCTTCATTGGCCCGGTCCAGGTTGTCCAGCACCGGCAGCAAGGCTGCTATGAAATCCGCTTTCGCGCGATGCGCTCGTTCGTCGGCGGCTTTGTTCAAACGCTGGCGGGTCTCGTCAGTTTCTCTCTGCAACTGCCTACGCAATTGTTCGAAACGTGAGTTGACCTCCTGGACTTTTTGCTCCGCTGCTTTCGTGCGCGCCTCGAGCTCCTCCACGTAACTCGGTTTCAAACTCGGAGGGTCTACGGTCACGTTCCGATCTTCATTGTCATCCATCTGGATCCGGCGACGATCTGTAACTCGAATTTGGTCGTCGTCATCGCGTGCGTTTCTTTGATTCCTGCCGAAAATATCTCTCGCCATTGTTACTCCCCGGTAGGACAGACATTCCTGTTTGTCCAACGTTGCCTCAAGTCCGTTCGCTTCTCTCTCGACGACCGACAGACAGGAATGTCTGTCCAACTAAGACACCTTGATCTCGACACGCTGCGCCTTGCGTTCCAACCGCTTGGGAAGATGAACTTCAAGCACGCCGTCTTTGTAATCAGCCTTGATGGCTTTCTGATCTACCGAACCGGGCACGCTAAAAGTCCTTAGGAAATTGCCCCTGGGGCATTCTCCCCGATGCTGCATCGTGCCGGCGTCCGGACGCGAGCCTCTAATAGTTAGGCGGTTTTCGTCCACGCTTACATCAAGCGTTGCACGATCAATGCCGGGCAAGTCCACGGCGACAACATATTCTTCGTTTGCTTCGTAAACGTCTGCCGCCGGACACCAGTCGGCCCGCTCAATCTCATCGCGCGCATCGGCTTCGCTCGCCCTGCGCTGCGTTGCGTCTTCGAAGAGCCGGTTCATTCGATCCTGCAAAGAAACCAGATCATGTAAAGGATTCCATTGTGCCATCGTTGTTTCCTACGTAGGACAGACATTCCTGTCTGTCTTGGATTCGCCTTCTAGCCCCGTGACTTCAGAAGAGAATTTTCCATATTCCTCCAAATAGTCTCCAACTTTTCTTATTCAACGCCCGACAGACAGGAATGTCTGTCCTACTAAGCCGCGGCCGCCGCGGCCTCGACTTTCAAGTTGATCTTATCGCCCACAGCGGTAGCCTTCACCATCTGGCCAGGCACAACTTCGCCATTCAACAACTTCACCGCCAGCGGATTCTGAATCAGGGTTTGAATCGCACGCTTCAAGGGGCGTGCCCCATAATTCGGATCGTAACCTTCGCGCGCCAGCAGGGCCCTCGCCGAATCATCCAACACCAGTTGAATACTTCTATCAGCCAACATCTGCCGCAGCCGTTCCAGTTGCACATCGATAATCTTGATGATTTGCTCGCGTGAAAGCTGGTGGAAAATCACGATGTCGTCGATGCGATTCAAAAACTCCGGTTTGAAACTCGCCCTCAACTCCTGCAACACTGCTTCGCGAACCTGTTCCTCGTCGCCTTCAGCATCCTGGATCTCGCGTGAGCCCAAATTCGATGTCATGATCAAGACAGTATTTTTGAAGTCTACTGTTCGGCCTTTCGCATCGGTCAAACGTCCATCGTCAAGGATCTGCAACAACACGTTGAAAACGTCCGGATGGGCTTTCTCGATTTCATCAAACAGAACGACTGCATATGGCCGGCGACGAACTGCTTCTGTTAACTGCCCACCCTCTTCATAACCCACATAACCCGGCGGCGCTCCAATCATGCGGGCCACCGCATGCTTCTCCATATACTCGGACATGTCGAGACGAATCATCGCCCGCTCATCGTCGAAAAGAAACTCCGCGAGCGCCCGTGCTGTTTCGGTCTTACCGACTCCGGTTGGTCCTAGAAAAATAAACGAACCAACCGGTCGGTTCGGATCCTGCAAACCTGCACGTGCGCGCCGGACTGCATCAGCAACTGCCGACAATGCTTCTTCCTGTCCGATAACACGTTGGCTAAGCCGCTGTTCCATGGTGACGAGCTTTTGCATCTCGCCTTCAAGCATTTTGGAAACGGGAATTCCGGTCCACTTCGCGACGACTTCTGCGACGTCTTCTTCGTCAACCTCTTCCTTCAGCGTCACCCCATCTTTTTGAAAGTTTGCAAGCTTCTCTTGTTCCTCTGCCAGTCTTCTTTCAAGTTCCGGTATCTGGCCGTATTGAATTTCTGAAGCGCGGCCGAGATCGCCGGCGTTGCGTGCCTGATCCAACTGAAGCCTAAGCTGCTCCAACTCCGCTTTGACTGTACGCATCCGCTCAATGGCTTCTTTTTCAGACTGCCATTTCGCTTTCATGCCCGACGACTTCTCCCGCAAGTCGGCAATGCGTTGCTCGATCTCGTGCAGACGTGCTTTGGACTTCGCGTCGTCTTCGCGCTGCAAAGCCTGCCGCTCGATTTCCAGTTGAAGAATCTCGCGCTCGAGCTGATCTATCTCCTGCGGCAGCGAATCAATCTCGATCCGCAGGCGAGAGGCTCCTTCGTCAATCAAGTCGATTGCCTTGTCCGGGAGAAACCTGTCGGTGATGTAACGGTGTGAAAGCGTGGCTGCGGCGACAATAGCCGAATCCTTGATACGAACGCCGTGATGTACTTCGTAGCGTTCCTTCAACCCACGCAGAATTGCGATCGTGTCTTCAACGGTGGGCTCACCAACATAGATCTGCTGAAAGCGTCGCTCCAGCGCCGCATCTTTCTCGATATATTTTTTGTATTCGTTGAGTGTGGTGGCGCCGACGCAACGAAGCTCACCACGCGCCAACGCGGGCTTCAACATGTTGGACGCATCGATCGCCCCCTCAGCAGCTCCAGCACCCACCAGTGTGTGAAGCTCGTCGATGAAAAGGATGATCTGCCCCTGGGCGTTTTCGATTTCTTTCAAGACCGCCTTGAGACGGTCTTCAAACTCACCTCTGTACTTTGCTCCTGCCAGCATCGATCCGAGATCGAGTCCGACTAGCCGCTTGTTCCGAAGTGTTTCCGGCACGTCGCCCGAAACGATTCTCTGCGCTAAACCTTCTACGATCGCTGTCTTGCCTACTCCAGGTTCTCCGATTAGTACAGGATTGTTTTTCGTCCTACGCGATAGCACCTGAATCGTACGGCGGATTTCGTCGTCGCGACCGATTACTGGATCCAGCTTGCCTTTGCGTGCCAACTCCGTCAGGTCTCGCGCATATTTTGAAAGTGCCTGGTAATTCTGCTCAGCATTCTGGTCGGTTATTTTTGAGCCGCCGCGCATCTGCTCGATGACCTTCATAAGATCGTCGCGCTTAACGCCGTGCTGCCTCAGAATCTTTCCGGCTTCGCCGTCCTTTTCGTCAACAATCGCGAGCAGCAAATGCTCAGTCGAGTTGAACTCGTCCCCCATCTTGTCCGCCTGCTTCTGAGTCGCTGTGAAAACCTGACTCAGACGCGTACTAAAATATTGCTGGCCGCCTTCAACGCGTGGAAAGCGTCCGATAGCTGCCTGAACATCGTCGATTAAGACAGGGATGTTTACGGCAAGTTTGCCGAGAACCGGACGCACGATACCTTCTGCCTGCTCGAGCATTGCTGCCAGGAGATGCTCCGGCTCAACCTGCTGATTGTGGTTTCGCTCTGCGAGCTCAATCGCTGCCTGAATTGCTTCCTGTCCCCGCAGAGTAAATTTGTCTAAGCGCATATTTCTCTAGCTTCTTTAAGATGTTTAAGCGGGGTATCAGTAAATGCCGGCCGCATGGGCCAGCTACCGATCCCCGCTCGTTGTTGCCGGAGCCCGAGCCTTTCTAGCGCGCGGCTGCGGCCTTTGCAGTCTTTTCGTTGCTTTCGGCCTTGGCCTCGATCGTCTTTCCTGAAGTAGCAGCTGCCTCGCCACTCACCTGGATGCGCCGGGCTTTCGTTTCTTCGCGCTTCGGCAACGTTACACGCAACACCCCATTCCGATATTCCGCTGTCGCGCCCTCGGCCGAGACAGTCTGCGGCAGAGTAAAGGAACGCGTAAACGAACCGTAGGAGCGTTCGACTCGATGGTAATTATCAGAATCGTCCTTCTTTTCAAACTGCCGTTCACCGCGCAGGGTGATCACATTGTTCTCGACAGTCAGGTCAAAATCTTCCCGGTTCATACCCGGAAGCTCGGCTTCCAGGACGATGTGGTCCTTGTTTTCGTAGATATCGACACTGGGATTCCAGGCGCCTCTTCCGATCCCTTCTTCTCCGAAGCCTCGGGTGAGGTTGGTGGAAAAGAGCCGGTTCACTTCTTCCTGCAGAGTACGCAAATCACGAAACGGGTCATAGCGAACAATACTCATTTGTCTTTCCTCCTTATTTCCTTAACAGGCGTTCAGACTACAACCTTCAAGTTGCTCCTATCGCAAGCCGGCATGCTGAAGCTTGTACTCAAGACCCCTGTGAGCATGGAGGAATAATAATATTTGAGTCCCACCCTGTCAAGTTTCCAGGGGATATGGAAAACCATGGCGAATCGTTAACGTTTTTAGGCTTGGGGGTTGAACGGTGTGCTGGCGAGCGGGTGCTATTTCAGGCCAAAGAACCGCTTGATCGACGAAAGCAGGCCGGCACTTCCGTCTTCGACAGCGCCGGAATCCTCATGGCTGGCGGCCAGGCCCTGACGTCGTTCGGCGATAACGTGGCTGAGCGATTCCACAAGATCCGGATTGGCGTCAAAGACCCGTTTCATAGCGTCATGTCCGATCTCCAGGACCTCGGTTTCTTCAACGGCGACAACGCTCGCGGTTCGGAGCTCGCCTGTGAAGAGCGCCATCTCGCCGAAGAAGGCACCTTCGTTCAGCGTTGCTACGGTGCGTGGGCGACCGTTCTCGGTGACCTGAACAGTTACCCGTCCGCTGTGCACCACAAACATCGACGAGCCAGGGTCACCCGCGCGAATAACAATCTCGTCAGGCATGAAGATATGACTGCTCGATGCCTGAGCCAACATGGTCGTCTCTTCCAGCGAAAGCGGCGAAAAGATATCGACAGCGGACAGTCGCTCTATGATCGCGCCTTCCTTGCCTTCTCTGACGCCGGTCTTTGACGGGCGGTCGACGAAGAGCGTGCGCGTCGGATAGGCGAAGTTGAGTCCGGCCCGGCGGAACGCATACCAGATACGTTCACGGACCAGCGCATCAGTGTCGTTATATTTTGCGTAGTCGTCGAGCCAGTATTTCACCTCATAGTCAGGCCCGTTGTCGCCGAGGTTTCTTATACGGACTATCGGCGTGATCTTCTGGGACACATTCTCAGCGTCACGAACCGCTTCGCGCACGACGTGGATCGTCTTCACTGGCGAGTCACTGTAGAGCGTATTGAAAAAAACCAGACGCGCATTCAGATTATCGCGTGGGCAGACCTCCAGTTCTTCCCTTGCCGCCGTGCTGTTACTCACCAGCACAACGTGGTTTTGAAAGGTCCTTATCTTGACGGCGCGCCAGCTGATCTCCTCAACAACGCCCGTGTGCCTCTGAGCTCCGACTGTGATTACATCGCCGACCTGAAAAGGACGATCGGCTTGAAGCGAGATGCCGGCGAAAAAGTTTCCGAGAGTGTCCTGCAGCGCAAGGCCGAGGATCACACCGAAGATTGCTGACGTCGTGAACAGTGCGCCGAGATTAATGCCCGGGAAAATGAGTGTAAATATGAGGAAGAACAGTGCCGTAAACGCGATTATCGAAAAGATATTTCGAATCAACGTCGGCGCTTCCATGCCGCGACGCAAGCGAAATCCCAGGCGGAAAATCAAAGAAGCGAGCGCGCGTACGAACAGGTAGGCCAATAGTGCCCAGAGAAATAGCTGCCAGGTCTTGACGATCGCTTCTGCTGCTTTGTCGGGTTGACTAACGTTGTCCTGGGAAGGAAGCCAACCTGTTCGGCTCCGCAGCCACTCACGTAGAGACTCATCAAAATGGACGGTAAGATAAAGAGCCAGCACCACCAGCGCGGTGGCAATTAAGAAGAACGCAAACTTTTGTTTAGTGTAGGTGCTTTTCACGTTGCGGGCTAAACGCCGGCTGGCGCCAAGTTAAGCAGTTGGAACGGCCCTATCTTTTATCACTGATTCCAAAGCTTGGCGAGAAGGAATTAGGAATCAACACTGCAGGGGGGGCACTCGGGCCGGCCCGTTTGTTGCACGAAGCTTGTGTGAGCTTAATGCGCTTATGACCCAAGTGTCTGGCCCCGGAGTGCCACGCCTACAATGTCGGCAACAGATTCGGGAACAGCGTTACGAACATCAGTAGCAACGAGAGCAACGTCACAACAATCACTGTTGTCCAGGCAGCGAAATTGTAGAGTGGCCCATTCACGTGTGACCCCATCAATTCTCGATCGTTGACCAGGCGAAGAACCGCGAAAAGAATGACGGGCAAGAGCACGCCGTTAATTACCTGCGTAACCAGGAGCACTTTGATCAGCGGCAGGTTTGGAACCACTGCGATGGCAGCGCCGGTGGCCACTAGAAACGTGAAGATGCCGATAAAGATCGGGGCCTCGCGGAAACTTCTTGATACACCTTTCTCAAAACCAAGGGCTTCACTAATCGAGTAAGCAGTTGCCAAAGGCAAAACGCCCGCCGCCAGCATTGAAGCGCCGAACAAGCCAACTGCAAACAGCGTCTGAGCATAAGGACCAGCTAATGGCCGCAAGGCCCGCGCAGCGTCCGCGGCGCTCTCGATGTGCAGCCCGTGTTTATGAAGCGTGGCGGCCGTTGAGACGACAATGAAGAAGACAACAAACATTGCCAGCATGGTCCCCACCCAAACGTCCATCCTGGTCCTGCTGTAGTCTTCCGGAGTAACACCCTTTTCCACGACCGAGGACTGCACATAAACCTGCATGTATGGCGAAATCGTGGTTCCCACAACAGCAACCAGTGTGAACAGGTAGGCGTAGTCGAGGCTGAAACTCGGGACTAACAGGCCGCTGCCGACCGCTCTCCAATCGGGTTGGGCCAGAAAAGCCGAAACTATGTACCCGAGAAAAACTAAAGACATCAGCAGGAATACTCGCTCGACCCGTTGATAGGAGCTTTTGACCACCAGCCACCAAATTGCAATCGCAGCTAATGGAACAGAAACAAAACGCGATACGCCGAAGAGCTCTGTGGCCGCGGCAATGCCCACGAATTCGGAAACCGTCACACCACCATTGGCGATCAGAAGCGCCAGCATCACGACCGCGGTCCAACGCACGCCGAAGCGTTCACGAATGAGATCGGCGAGGCCCTTGCCGGTGACGGCGCCCATGCGCGCGCACATCTCCTGCACTAAACCAAGACTGATTGTGATTGGGATCAGGATCCAGAGGAGGCGATATCCGTGTTCTGCTCCAACGGACGCAAAAGTTGCGATTCCACCGGCATCATTGCCGGCATTCGCGGCGATCATGCCGGGGCCGAGAATGGCAAGGTAGCCGAGAACCCTTCGTCGTCGCGTGAGCGTATCGCGGACACGTCGACCACCACGCCGCAACAAGCGTCGGCCGCGAAGTCTTACCGCTTCTCGTGATGACTCCACTTGGAGGTTCTCCGTCGGTCATAAATCTATTCCGTTAAGGGTGAACTCAAATCTCGACGCCGCTCAGCCAATAAATTTTGGCAAACGTTGTCGCCAATCCTTCGGCAGCAGGATTTCCATTGCATCGTCTACTGTGATGATACCGAGAATATCGCCTGCTTCGTCCATCACCGGCAAGGCGAGCAAATTGTATTCGGCGATCCTTTGCGCCACTTCTTTTGCAGGTTCGTGCGGCGTCGCAGTTTGCAGCTCTGTGCGCATCACTTCGTCAAGTGGCGCAGAAGGGTCCGCCAGAATCAAACTACGAAGAGCGATAACGCCCACCATCTTCCATGAACCTTCACGTTCGACGACGTAGAGGTAGTAGATCATGTTTGGTGTCTCGGCCATCTCACGCAAACGCGCGAGCGCTTCGCCGACGGTTAATTCCCTGGGCAGCGTGACAAACTCTGTGGTCATTAGCCCGCCGGCGGTGTCGTCCTCGTAAGGCAACAACTCGGCTACGTCGGCCTGCTCCTCGTCGTCCATCAAGCCGAGCAATTCTTCCGCTTTTTCTTCGGGCAGATCACCGAGCACGTCGGCAGCTTCGTCGGGCGACATCCATTCGAGGATGTCAGCCGCGCGCTCCTCGTCCATGTCGCCGATGATGCGCGCCTGTCGCTCCGACGGCATTTCTTCGAGCGTCTCCGCTGCGGTTTCGTCGTCCAGCGACTCCACTACCTCAGAGCCATGATGGTATGAGAGCGCCTCTGCCAGACGGGCAATTTCCACCGGATGAAGTCGCGCTAGTTTGTCGCTGGACGATTTGAGCTGAACGGTGGCCGCGTCTGTTGCGAGATAACCAACGTCGGCCCAGTCCAGCACTTCAACCGGTTTGCCTGTGCCCACAAAACCCGCAGGCGCCAATCTTCTCCAAAGGCCTTGCAGGCTAACGTCTGCGCCGGTCACACGCCAATCGCCGGCGGCTTCGATGAGTTGCACATCGTTTACACGTACTACGCGTTTGCCGTCGACGTCGATCAACTGCTTGTCGAGCACGTCGCGCGCCAACAAGACTTCGCCTTCTCGCCGCACAAATGGTCGTAGATTCAGTTTGTCTGAGTTGAGCCTCACGCCTTGTCCGTTGAGTTCAGTAATTCGCCAACGGGAAAGGAAAAAGTCGCGGCGGCCAAAGCGCGCGACAACACCCGTGACCGGGGGGTGATCGCTCTCACCAAGACGCACAATCACGTCCTTGATGGTGGCCACACGCTCACCTTCAAGGTCGCGGATGGGGCGACCCAACATTTGAGACAGGTAAAGCATTATTCGACCTGCGGGCTTTAACGTTCGCGGAATAATAACATGCGGTAACAGGTGTTCAGAGTACAACCTTCAGGTTGGGGCTTCCTGCGAGACAGGCTGGTTTCATCCCAACCTCGCAAGCTAAAGCTTGCTCTATGCGCCTCTGACCTTCGCGGCAGCTCGCAGCGTCGCTAGTTCTTTTATCGCAAGTTCCATCGCGCGGTCGCGTCCGGAATAGAGATCGTTTCGCTGCAACAGTATGGCCGTATCAGGCTTGACACCATGTCTCTCCAATCGCTCTCCATTCGCTGTCTGATAATCCATTTCGCTTATGTCGAGCAGACCGCCGTCAGGTAATTCGTGGCGTGTGCGAATGGCTAGAACACAGCCGCAGGTTTCAGTCCCGATCACAGTCGCGCGTCGGGATGCTCTTAATCCAGCAGTCAGGATTTCCGCTGCGCTTGATGTTCGTTCGCTAGTCAAAACAACCAGCGGCAGATCTGTTCGCGCCAGCCGATCCGGAATCAGGGCCGACTTGCGGCGCGTGAAGAGCGAGAGAGAAGTTCCAGAGCGATCGATAAATCGACCCAGGCTAAATCCCGACCCAAGAAATGCCGACGCGACGTCCGTCATTGCCTCCGCGTCGCCACCACCATTGCTCCTCAGATCAAGGACAATGCCGCGAGCGTTCGTGACGTTTTCCCTGAGGGCAAGCACGAAGTTATAAGAAATCTCGCGCGTGAAACCATCCATCTCAATTATCGCGAAGTTGTTCTTCCGCCGCAGTCGCAAACCAAGTTCGCGTTGCCGCCAGTAGCGCTTGAACTGGGCTGACTTTTTCTTTCCATCTCTCCCTTTCCAACGAATCTCGACAAGAGTCTCGGGCGGGCCGTCGACGACGGATGCGAAAGCGCGGGAGCGTGCGGGTAGGCCAGGCGCAATTGTATCGCTCAACCTTTTTTGCACCAGGGCCAGCGCGGGTTGATCGTTGACCGCTTCGATGATATCTCCCGGCACAATTCCCGCACGTTGCGGAGCGGAGCCCGGCTCAACCTGAACCACCGTTGGGAGGCCAGCAACTTCTTTTACCGTGAGACCGATAGTCACAAACCGCGGCCGCCACCAGTCAAACCTTTCTGCCGGCGGAAAAACGCGCGTGTGAGGATCGTTTAAGGAACTAATCATCCGCCGCAACACGGCATACAGTTCTGGTCCGGAACTGGTTTCCGCGGCCAGTGCTCGAAACGTTGTTCTTTGAGTGTCCCAGGTTAGCCCCTTTGCCAGCCCGGAAAAGTCCCGATCGTAGTAACGCTCACTGATGGTGGCCCATGCGTCATCGAAGACCGTCATGCGGCCCTCGTGAGTTGCGGTGGAGACCAGAGGTGCATCCGACTTTGAGCGTGATGCAAAAGAAGTCGGAGGAGTGGGCCAAACAAAAAGCAGTGCTATGAACGCGGCAAACAGGGTGCAGTGAAGGACCACACTCCAGCGAACGTTCAGGTTTGTTTTCCCTCTACTCCTCAATTTCTCCCCTTTGAGAGCTTCAGATAATCCACGAATCACACGAAACAGCACGAAGCGTCATTCGTGTAATTTCATATTGTTTCGTGGATCGTACTCTGACTGATCTGCTCGAACACCTTCACTGGTCGGTTCCGTAATCACTTTGCTGGTTTGCGAAAGTTGTAGCGCAGCAAAACTCGAAGTGGTATTGCCACGCCATTACGCATCGCCGGAAAAAACTTTATGCGCTTAACCGTAGCCACCGTGGACTCATCCAATCCGAAGCCGGCCCATCGCGCAATTTCCACCCGCGTCACTTCACCCTTAGCATCGATATCTGCAAGCACATCGACGGTCGCTTCAGCCTCGGCTTCTGCAGCGGTGTCCGGGTAGGCCGGGACCAGGCGCCGGAAAGGTCGCGGCAATCGCAGCCCATCCTCTTCAGCTTTCTTTTCATCGTCCGGCGCTGCTTCGATGATCGGAGTTTGGCGCTCGACGGCCAGCGTCCGTTCGCCGCGTTCATCCTCATGCGCTCGCCGAATCGCCAGCCCTATCTTATGACGCGTCTCGGCAGACGTTAGTTCCAAAAGGAGCGATTGCTCGGCCGCGTCAGGCGTGGCTGCTCGAAAGTTTGGACGCTGCCAGACAACAAGCTTACCGGTTCGAGCGCTGACTACGAACACGGAAGCGTAGGATTCGAAATAAGGCTGGCCGGTCGAAGGCGAGCGCCGAAGGGTCTGCGCATCTCCCACAACAAAGAAGTCGCTGCCGAGTGCGGCGCCCAGATCGCGTGCTTCGGCCAGGGAAAGATTCAAAGATCCACTATATCCCGCGCCATTAGCCGCCGCCCTTGTCTGGTCCTGGTCCATCAGTACCAGGCCGCTTTCCAGTTTCAAGTTTCCGGTCAGTTTCTCTGCAGCACGCTGCCCCAAAGCCCCTTTGCCGAAATCGAGGATTGCAACCCTGATTTGCTGCGCCTGCCTTTGTGTGTGCGTCTCGGTTTTCAATCCCGAATAGGCCAACGCCAGCAGGGAAACCAACAGGAATAAGCAGACTTCGAAAAACGGGCCACAATCGACGAAGTCACACGAAGCCACACTAAAGAAGCCTTCGGTTCGTGTCTTTTCGTGTGCTTCGTGGATTGTCTTATTCTTCGTGAGAAGGGCCCGCACCTTTTGTCAGTTCCTACGGCAATTGTTCCGGTGGTTACAGGGAGACTTCGATCTCAGCCACGGCTAGGACAAAGGGCAGTCACCTTCGCTTCCACAATTCTTGCGAAGGTACCCGCAACGCCCGATTAAACTTACTGGATGCGTTTTCCCAGGCGATAACCGCGGTCAATTCCACCAGGGCATCATCATCAAAAAACTCGCGTAGCCTCGCGAACAGTTTGTCGTCCACTTCACGATCGGTAATTGTCATGTGGTCGGCAAACTCGAGCGCTACACGTTCGCGCTCGGAGTAGTGTTCACTCTCAGCATAGTTGGGGAGCGCATCAATCTTCTGATCTGAAACACCGAGTTGGCTGCTCACGGCAGCGTTAATATCTTGTCAAAACTCACAACCGTTAAGCGAAGCTACGCGTCGATTGATAAGCGCGCGAAGGCCCGCATCGATCAATCCGGAGGCATCTATTCCAGTCCACATCGCGCGCGCACCGCGAAAGATCGAAGGACGGCGGCCGTAAATCAAGTGATTTAGAAGCGGGGCGCCCCAGGCTTTAGCCTGAGCATCCAGCACGTTTTTGATATACGGCTCAGTTCGTTCGATGTCTACGTCAGCTATTCTCGCCATCGACTCTAGTCTCCCGATGAACCTACCTACTTAACAACCATCGCGCTCCGCCCGCGCGGAGTCACGTCGTG
Organism: Pyrinomonadaceae bacterium; assembly: GCA_035630655.1. Classification (GTDB taxonomy): domain Bacteria; phylum Acidobacteriota; class Blastocatellia; order Pyrinomonadales; family Pyrinomonadaceae; genus PSRF01. The sequence continues at coordinate 1,381 of DASQKG010000404.1, read as the reverse complement.
ATAGAGCTCATAAACCTCCGCCTTAACTTCCGCGGGGAAACACACGCGATGCAATTCGTATCCGCGTTGGAGTCCTCGCACAACGTCACTAACTTCGCTGATCTCACGGATAACAGGCCGGGAATATCCGTCTTCAACATAAATCAAACTCTTGGGCTCGGCGCCGGCTGCGGTGTAGTAGTTGTAATAGGGCACGTCGCTGGCTCGATCTTCAATAAAGTAATATTCAGGATCGAACCCGGCGTTCATGACGCGTTCTCGCGCCGCCTCGAGAAATTCGGGCCGCTCATCGACGGGCATGTCGAGATCGATGGCCTTGAAAAGACGCCGGTTGGTGAAGCGGCGACTGAGATCCGCGAGGATCTCGTCGGCCGAGCGCTGCCATTGCTTTACGTGAAACAGAACATCGGAGTCGTCGACTTCAAGGTGCTCATGGATTGTTAACTGTTTCCTCCGCAAGACCTTCTCAAATGCTGTGTCGGGCCCATACCAGAGCGGCTTGCCCGCCTCGAGCAGCGTAAGTGCCCGGCGAAGTATCGAACGCAGCACCGCTTCCGCCGAACGAAGCGTCCGATGAAAATAGACCTGGCGAAACATGTAATAGCGGGCCTGAAGGTATTCCTCAACCGCATATAACCCGCGCGCAGCTACGTAGATTCGATCGTTTTCCTCGTCAATCGAAAGAGCATTAATTATCCATTCGAGATCGTAAATTCCATACTTCGCGCCGGTCATCAGTGAATCGCGCAAGAGGTAATCCATACGATCCACATCGAGTTGTGAAGAGACCAGTTGGCCCAACGCAGCCGGGTGAAACTTGCCTTCAATTATGGCCGCCACTTTTTCCGGCAGCGACGGCGAATGCAAACGTAGCTCGCGGCCGATTTCAGTGTCGTCACTTAACACGACCTCGACGGTGCATTTTTCATGGTGAAACCCAAGCACCTTTTCCATCACATGGGAAAAGGAACCATGGCCCACGTCGTGGAGTAATGCAGCCGCTCGAGCAGCGGCGCGATCCTGCACATTGATTTGATGTTTTTCGCTAAGCCGATCGAGCACACGACTCATCAGGTGAAAGGCGCCTAGCGAGTGGGTAAACCGCGAATGCTCCGCCCCTTGATAAGTGTAGAGTCCAAGGCCCAGTTGCTTTATGCGGCGCAGACGTTGGAACTCGGGAGTGTCAATCAAGCGCATCATCAACTCGCCTTCGTCCGTGTCGGTGCGAAGTCGAATGATGTTGTGGACTGGGTCTCGGTAGATGCGTTCTGTCATGTGGCCGGGCTCTTTTGAGTTGCGAAGTTTATCACGACGTCACCGGTCGGTTCGGCATATAACACCGGCGGTTCTTACAAGATCAGGTGAGTTGAGCGGCATCAGC
>DASQKG010000403.1:0-3789 GCA_035630655.1 Pyrinomonadaceae bacterium | reverse complement strand
GGATCTGGCGAGCATCGTCTCCGGATGGTGAAGACTGACCAAAAACCTCGAGTTTGTTAGATTTAATCTTGCTTTCTGTTGACTAACGGCATTGCGAGTCCTGAAAGTTTCGCTAGCCTTGGACCTAATCATACAGAAAATCGCCTCCGGCCGGTTGCTTAGAGCCTTTAGCGCCGCTAACCCTACCCACCGCCTCGATTGTTGCGAACTTCGAAAGTTCCGAAGAAATTTCGCAAACCAAGCTTGAAGTATGTTCGGCACCGATTGATTGACGCATAATATAGCTGCCGATGCCAATCATTACAGCGGCTAACGTCACAGGATTGGCGCCATTAGCCAGTAACCATTCTACTTGATTTAGAAGAAGCCTACAAAGCTCGGTATATTGATTGTCGATCTGAAATCTCTGATCCATTAACTATTCCGTTGTCAAAATTTGAGATGTTAGCGTCATTTGCGCAAATAATATAACAACAATATTGACACACGTTTAAGTCCGACTTTTTCTACGGCACAATAGTCCCGGCAAACTCGGCGGGGATTCGTTGGATTGAATCGACTGCTCGGTCCAGATCGCAAAGAAATACTTCACCAAATTGCGATGCCTGCGATGTGTACACAGTACGCCTGGCCCGCGAACACGACATGCTGCAATCTCGTAGTGCCAGTGGAATAGGTCGGTCCAATATTTCTCTTTGGCCGCCAAGAATCGTTCGATCTCGCTTTGGATGAATTTTAATTAATTTGAGGGAGCAATCCAAACAACAATTTTAGAGCGCATATGGTTGATAGGCAAAACCCGAGGCAAACTATCAAGGTGGGTTGCGATGCCGACAAAAAGATTGATTCTGAGGACGATGCTTGGCCACGACGACTCCAGCATCATTTCAATTTATGATACCATCGAGCACGAAGAAAAGCTTTGGCTAGTTCCTAGTTGGATCGACACGCGAGAATCTTTTTACAAAAGGCCGCGCAGGCTGATTTCGCTGACCGATCTGCCACACCAGAAGTTGCCCCTAGGTAGAAGGGACGCCGACTATATTCTAACCATTCCAATGCCGAGAGCTGTGAGCGCCGGACTCGTTCGGTCTGTCGCAGGGCATCAGTTTGTAGTTCGCGAAAAGCCCGACTTGATCTGCTTCCTTCCATTCCATGATTTCGTATGCAGATGCGCATGATTTCTCGAAATGAAGCCGTTTGAACTACCAAACAAGTAATCAAATGTCCTCACGAAGCTCGACTCGTTGACGAATCGACCGCATTTTCTCATCTTCAACGCTGTTGCTCAGTTGCACGCGGCCGGTAATCAACATTCTTCAGAGGCTACGCCGAGGACTATTTGCGCTGCTGACGGCGGAACAGCGAGAGTTCTGCGCATGCCCCCTTCCCTTTCGATATCGACGCCAGTCTTTACCAAGGCGCGGATAAAAACCGAACGAGGTGAAAGATGCAATCCGAGACAACTGTAAACTTCGAAGCGCTTGGACAAACTTTTCATCAAGAATTTGCGGAATTTCGGAAAGAATTTGATGAGGTGCGAAACTTAGTCGACTCTTTGACTAGAGAGGAGCGGGCCACGACGCAAAATGGTCGGCTAATACAGCGTAATCAATTTTCTGAGCTCATGCGTCGGCAGGCCGCGATGCAAAGTAAAGTTCATGCTTGGACCTTTCGGGCTGGATAGCGGCGTCCAGCCTAATGCCCTCAGCTGCCTTTCGATTGCAAGACGGAGTAATACAATACGTAGCGAAGAGCAGACTATGTAAGTACTGAGACGCAAGCCCCGGTCGGTTCGGATCCGGCGGCAAGAATAGGCATTAGCCAAACGATGCTTAAAAGTTACCGCTATGGATTTAAAAGTGCGTCAGATTTCGTCCGCTGCACCGAAACGTGCTTTCAGGTACAACAAGTAAACTCTCGTACGAATTGCTTGAAGAGCTTCGAGTCCTATTCGCAACCCGTGCCACAACACATCGTTTTGGTGGTTGGTGGAACCGGACAAGGCAGCGCCTATCTCGTTGACCTCTACTGAAACAGAGAATATTTGGTTAGCCATGTCAAGACTGCTCAACTTGCCTGATCTGCCTGAGCAGTCGTCGCGGGCAATGGTTGTCAGTGCATGAGACGGCTGCCGCTGTCGCTCACCGTTATCGCCGCCGATCATATCGTGATGGGCTAAGTGCGCGCGCCTCATTGTCACCGTCGTCGTCAGGTCGCTATATTTCGCCGGCGAAAACTCTCGGCTGGGGTAAACTGGACTACTGATGACACAACAGACCGCTTTGATCGTCGGCGTCACCGGACAGGACGGCGCCTATCTCGCCGAATTCCTGCTGGCCAAGGATTACATCGTGCATGGCGTCAAGCGCCGCTCGTCGTCGCTCAACACCCAGCGCGTCGATCATCTGTACGAAGATCCGCATTTCGGCGAGACCAATTTCTTCCTGCATTACGGCGATCTCACAGACGCCACCAACCTGATCCGGTTGATCCAGGAGACGCAGCCGACCGAAATCTACAATCTCGGCGCGCAAAGCCATGTGCAGGTCTCGTTCGAGACGCCGGAATACACCGCCAATTCGGACGCGCTCGGACCTTTGAGGCTGCTTGAAGCCATCCGTATCCTCAAGATGGAGGACAGGGTGAAATTCTATCAGGCCTCGACCTCCGAGCTTTACGGCAACGCACCGTCGCCACAGAACGAGAGCACACCGTTCGCGCCGCGCAGTCCCTATGCGGCGGCGAAGCTCTATGCCTATTGGATGACGGTGAATTATCGCGAGGCCTATGGCATTTTCGCGAGCAACGGCATTCTGTTCAATCACGAAAGCCCAATCCGTGGCGAGACCTTCGTCACCCGCAAGGTCACGCGCGCGGTCGCTGCAATCCACGCCGGCAAACAGGACAAGCTGTTCATCGGCAATCTCGACGCCCGGCGTGACTGGGGCCATGCGCGGGACTATGTCGAGGGCATGTGGAAAATCTTGCAGCACGGCAAGCCCGATGATTTCGTGCTTGCCACCGGCGAAGCGCATTCGGTTCGGCAATTGACCGAGAAGGCCTTCGCTGTCGTTGGGCGCAAGCTCGAATGGAAGGGCAAGGGCGCTAACGAGGTCGGGCTTGACGCGAAGACCGGAGCGGTGCTGGTCGCAATCGATCCGCGATATTTCCGCCCGACCGAAGTCAATTATCTGCTCGGCGATGCCGCCAAGGCGCGGCGCGAGCTTGGCTGGATCCACCGCGTCACCTTCGATCAATTGATCAAGGAAATGGTACAAAGCGACCTGAAGCTGATCGCATGACACAGGTTTATAGCCTCAAGGGAAAGCGGGTCTTCGTCGCGAGCCTAAGCGGCGACTAACGACCGATACAAGTATATTTAAACCCGAACCGGGCGACGTCCTCCTTCGTGTAAACATTGCGCAGATCCACGATCACCGGCTTCGCCATTGCGGTCTTCAGCGCCGCCAAATCGAGCGCGCGGAACTGCTCCCATTCAGTGACGATCACCAGCACGTCCGCACCCTTGGCGCAGTCATAGGCGCTCTCGGTATAGGTGACGTTGTTCAATACCTCGCGCGCCTGTGCCATGCCTTCGGGGTCATAGCCGCGCACCTTCGCACCCATGTCCTGCAATGCAGTTATCAATGGAATTGAAGGCGAGTCGCGCATGTCGTCGGTATTGGGCTTGAACGTGAGGCCCAGCACCGCCACCGTTTTGTCGCGCAGGCTGCCGCCCACCGCGGCCAGAACCTTGCGGGCCATCGCGCGTTTGCGCTGGTCGTT
>DASQKG010000402.1:0-13288 GCA_035630655.1 Pyrinomonadaceae bacterium | reverse complement strand
TCTGCCATGACTACTCCTCTTAACAAACGTTCAGCGATCAAGCCCGTAGTTTAGAGTTCAACCTTTATTAGGTTGTTCTTTGCCTCACCCGACAAGCTGAAGCTTGAACTCTAAACTACAGATTTGATCGCTGATGGACTTCCTAAGCCATCAGTGTTTGCCCTTCGCTAAACGAAGAGCGAGGAAACGCTGGTTTCCTCGTGGATCGACTTGATTGCTTTCGCCAGTAGTGGCGCGATACTAAGGACCTTTATCTTTTCCAACTCACACGCGTGGTCGCGCAGCGGAATCGTGTTCGTAATCATTATCTGCTCGATCTCGGATACATCGAGCTGCTGCACCGCCGGTCCTGATAAAACAGCGTGTGTGAAACATGCATGAATTCTACCGGCACCAGCATTTTTCAACGCTTTGGCCACTTTAGTCAAGGAGCCACCGGTGTCGCACATGTCGTCGACAATCAAACAACTGCGGCCACGGACGTCGCCGACTACGTTCATTACCTCGGCTACATTAGCTTTTTCGCGGCGTTTATCGCAAAGCGCAAGTTCCGCATCGAGGCGTTTAGCGTATGCTCGCGCACGCTCGGCTCCCCCGGTATCTGGAGCAACTACAGTCAAATCCGGCAAAGGGTTTTCCTGATAATAACCAATCATCACCGGCGCAGAGTAAAGGTGGTCGACCGGGATATCAAAGAACCCCTGAATCTGGGCCGCGTGCAAATCGATCGCTAACAGGCGGTCTGCGCCGGCCACGGTAATCAGATTTGCGACGAGTTTCGCCGAGATCGGAACCCGTGGACGATCTTTCTTATCGGACCGGCCATAACCGTAATACGGAATAACGGCGGTGATGCGCTCGGCTGACGATCGACGAAAGGCGTCGAGCATTACCAGCAACTCCATCAAATGCTCGTCAGTAGGCGGGCAGGTCGGCTGGACAATGAAAACATCGCCGCCTCGCACGTTCTCATCAATCTGAAAATTAAACTCACCGTCCGAAAAGCGTTCCGTAAAAGCACGCCCCATATCACAACCCAAATGGCGAGCAATCTCCTCCGCCAATTTCGGGTTTGCGTTTCCCGAAAAGACCTTAATGCCTCCAGTTGTGCTCATATGTGAAATCGACCGACGACGGCCGACCGTAGACCGTAGCCAAATGTTAACGGCGGTCGACGGACATCGGTCGTCGGTCGCTCAGATGGCTGGGGCGGGTGGATTCGAACCAACGAATGCCGGTTCCAAAGACCGGTGCCTTACCACTTGGCTACGCCCCAATATCAGAATCAGAATTGAAAGAGCGTACGAGCGAAACCTCGCCCACACTTAACGCGCGAATGTATTCGTTCCGCGACAATGTAACACACGCAAACGTACGCCAGCCCGGTTCTAACTGGATTTTATTGATTGCGATTTGTTGCTTTTCCGGACTTGAAAAGATACCAAACACGCTCGACCCACTTCCTGCTAACAGCGCATCAACCGCGCCAGCCTGAAGCAATGCTGCTTTCGTTCGTTTAATCTCAGGCTCGATATCAAAGATCACCGACTCAAAATCATTCTTCAAGTCATGCTGCGGGAGTGCCGGTGTCGAAGCTTGAAAATTTGCCTCTGTTGGCGAACGTGAAAGAATAGGGTCGACCCCTGGTGTTGTCAAGGCAGCGGAATTGAGCGCGGCGTAAGCATTCGCAGTGGAAACATTCACGCTCGGTGTGACGACAATGAGGTGCTCGGTAGTGGCGTCTGCCAGGGCAGACAGCGTTGTTCCAGTTCCTTCGCCCAGCGCCGTTCCACCCCACAGGAAAAAGGGTACGTCTGCCCCTAAACTCTCCGCGATCTCATGCAATTCGGGCTGACGAGCTTCAACTTCCCATAGTTCTGCCAGTGCAAGCAGCGAGACTGCGGCGTTTGAAGAACCTCCACCCAATCCGGCTTTAGCCGGAATTCTCTTATTCAGACTGATGCGCGCACCGTTGCCGAGCCCATAACGATCCTTCAAAGAGTAGGCCGCTCGGACGACGAGGTTTCTCTCGTCGGTCGGGATATCCGGATCGCTACAGGTTAGCGTTATCGCGCTATCTCCACTTAATTCAAAGTGGAGATCATCGTGCAGCGAAATCGTCTGTAGTACCGTTCTTAATTCGTGGTACCCATCCGGTCGCTTGCCGATGACTCGCAAGCTCAAGTTGATCTTGGCAAATGACGGAAGGCTGAAGGAGGTTGAATTCACTTTGGGCTAAGTCGTCGCCGACCCTAGTCGGCCCCCCAAAGTTTTGCGGACGGGCAACTAGCGGTTAATGAAAACCTGAGTTAGATAAACGCTGCCATCACTTGAAATGTAGGTTCCGATCGCGGAGGCTTGAAAACCGACATAGAGCATATTCGCTCGATGGCCGCCGGAATTCATCCATCTCTCAACGGCAAAACCGCCGGGGTCGTCGTAGCCTTTATTATACGCGATGTTTTCGCCGATCACTCGGAAGCGCTGGATCCCCATAGCTCGCGCCCGGTCCTTCAACTGCAAGCCGTTCGGTGTCTCATGCGCGAAATATCCCTGACGCGCCATGTCTTCTGAGTGGGCCCTTGCCAACCTACACAATCCCGCGTCCCACACGAGAACGGACAACCCGTTTTCGGCGCGCGCTTTATTCGTTTTTTCGAATGCACTTCTCTCAATTGCGTTCGCTTCATCCAGCGAAGGCGAAAGAACAGCAGTTGTCTCAGGGCTTTTAGGAGTTGAACTTACTGTCCGAGGCCTTGAAGCGACTGGGCTTACGGGATCAGCCAGCAGGCGAGCCACCGGACGCATCTGAGAATTCTGCGCAGTCGCAATCTGACAGAGGGTAAGCAGCAATAGCGAAGCAGTGAGAACGTTTTTTAGGTAGGCCAGGGGTAATTTGTCGAACGGTCTCATTTGAAGAGTCATCTTTCCCGGCAGGGTGCCAGTTCAGGTCTTAGAGTCGGCTATTAGTGAAAAACCTAGCCGGGGCAGGCAGGTCAGAACTGTTGGCAAGCCTAACAAACGGTTAAACAAAGAGCAACGTCTTTGATTAGGTTTGTTCGCTTACAGGCAAAAGCGAGGTTTTGGGCTGCAGAAGATCGGCGAGAGCCTGAGGTTTCTTGCTGAATGTATACTGGAGGGCAAAGCACGGCTGCAAAGGCGAATCATAAAAGTGGGCTGATCCACTAATGCGATGAAAGGTTACATACTCAATTTCCTGCTGCTATCTGCGCTGAGCATAACCGTACAAGCCCAGCAGGCAGTGCCTTCTCCTTCGGGCGGCGCGGAGATGGCGAACGGGCAATCGGCGGCGCCACCTCCGAAAGACGAAGAAGTGGGTGAAGGAGACGTCCTTCGCATCTCGGCAAATCTTGTGTCCGTGCCAGTCACCGTCATCAATCGTCGCGGTCAATATGTTGTAGATTTGGACAGGAGCGACTTTCGTCTATACGAAGATGGTGTGGAGCAGACCATTGCTCATTTCAGTAATGTTGACCAGCCTTTCTCAGTGTCACTGCTTATCGATACAAGCGGCTCGACAGCGCCCTTCCTGGATCAAATCAAAGGAGCCGCTAAAGCCTTTTTGGACCAACTGAGGCCTTCAGATAAAGTTCGCCCCGTCTATTTTCACGGTGACGTAAAGGCGCTTACAAAAGTGGGCATTAATGATCCGAAGCTTCTGAAGGCGGCAGTTGATCAGATCGAATCGGGTCCCATAATGATGGGCACGAGATTGTACGACGCCGTTCACTTCACCCTCCTTGATTTCAGACGCGAGTCCGGGCGTAAAGCAGTCATCCTGTTTACCGATGGTGAAAACACCTGGGGAAAAGCCACCATGAAGAGCACTCTCCAGGAGGCGGAGGAGTCGGATGTCGCCATCTACACTCTCCAATACGGCGGCATGGCTCCAAATAAATATCTGCAGCAGCTGGCAGAGAAAACGGGAGCACGTTATTTCAGAGCCGGCAGCACAACTGAGATTGGGCAATCTTTTGCTGAAGTGGCCGAAGAGCTTCGGCGACAATATGTGATTGGCTACTATCCAAGGGAACCGGCGCATAGTGGACAGGAGAGAAAGCTGCGGGTCAAAGTCAATCGTGAGCGTGTAGCCGTGAGGGCTCGCAGATCCTACGTCTACGGCCGATAGAGACTGCGTCTGACAAAGACGCGAGGTAGCGAGACTAGTTGGATTGAGGGCCTGGCGCGAAGCGTTTAATCGCCTTCTCCCAGGAACTTCTAATCGGATAGCAATAGAGTAGGACTGCAACAGCCACCAGTCCGGCGCCATAACTGTAGAAGGGGTTCCCGGTCAGTAGCGTAGCAACAAACCCCACGAGTGCGATGATCGCGCCGAGCAGAGCAACCTGAAGCGTGGTGCGTTGAAGCGTGATCAATAAACCTGAGGCTCCTTTGAGTGCGCCGATGTCCTGCAATCGCATCGTCGCAAACTTGGTGCGTCGTATCGTTATCGCTCCGAGGCCAAAAATCAGAATGATGATCCTCACGGCGATATCCAGCGAGGGATTATTTCGCGGAGGAAGCGAAACGTTGATGAAAAAAGCAATCGCACTCAAAAGGACACTCAAAATCAGCAGCACACGCACCGTGGTTACGGTCGCTTTGTGACGCCGTTGCAATTCAGGCAGAGCGCTCTTTGGTTGTTCAGTAGAAGTCTCCATTTACCTCTCCGAAGCAATCATCCGGCATGTCGGCGATATCGGCAAGACCGCGTAACGCCAAAATGCGAGTTTGGTAGGACAGACATTCTTGTCTGTCTAACTGTCGCGGATGTTAGTTGCGCTGGATCTTTTATCTCCGACAGACTTCCTCTCTGAGTCAGACAGGCAGGAATGCCTGTCCTAACAGCAAAAAAGGCCCGCTGCATGACGCAGCGGGCCGAAGACTGTGAAATGAACCCGTTTTAAGGCTTTCCGGGCGTCGTAGCGGCCGGCACGACCGCAGGCTGACCCACATTCGGTGCAGGTGGTCTCGCGGTGTTATTCGCGGGTAGCGTACGGTTATTCGTCCGCTGGACAGGAGCCTGAGGCATAACATTCGTCGGCAATTGGCCGTTGTACTTGATGGCCTCATCGATTAGATCGTTGCGACCCTCTTTCTTGTCCTTGCTGATCAAAATCCCATCCGGTCTTACCGAGACATCGGCCTTACCGCTAACCTGCTTCATCAAATTGCCTACAAAACCGAGACGCTCAGCCGGCATCACATTCTTTCTCGCCGGATCCGGATCCGGGACAGGTGCTCCGATAATACTCAACTGTTCCTTAGCTTTCTCCACGTAGTCGCTGTTGGGAAAATTCCGTATCAGCTCCTGATAGAACTTAGCCGCTTCGTCGGGCTCTTCCTCCTGCTGGAACGTATAAGCAAGCTTGAACAGCAGTTCGTCGCGCAAAGAGAAGTGTGGATACTTTTCCATAACTTCCTTGTACCGAGATTGCGCTCCCTTTAGACCACCCTTATGCCCCTTGTAGCGAGCATCCAGGTAAAAGTTTCCAATTTGGTATCCATGCATCGCCAGGTTTTCCTGCGCATCAATCAGATGGCCCTCAACAATCGGCCGCAGGTTCGACTGTGGATACTGCTGCAAAAGAGCCTTCAAGCGCTGCTCCGCTTTCCGGGCATGCGTCACATCGCGATCGGAAAGTCCCATCTGTCGCATTTCCGCCTCCGCGACCTTGAGCATCGCGTCGTCGGCAAGCGGATCTGTGGGAAAGAATGTCAGCCAGTCTAGATATGCCTGGGCAGCCTGAATTAAAGCCGAGGTTGTGCCCTCAAGATAAAAAGAGTCGGCAATTGCAAGTTTGGCCAATGGTAGAAACGCGGAATCCGGGTACGTATTAATAATCGTGGAAAAGAGCAGCCTGCCAGTTTCGTGGCGCCCTCCCCTGACTTCTTTCGCCGCTTCTTCAAAAAGCACTCGGTCTCGGCCCGGCGCTACTGTGCCGGTGAGCTCTTCGTATTTGTCGTCACCGCCACCGCCAAAGAGTCCAAAGAACTTTCCCTTGTTCTTCTTTTTGTTTGATGAGATAGAAGACGCGACCGAGCTCGTCCTGGCGCCAGCCGTCGCCTGAAGTCCGGTTTCTACTCTGGTGTTGAGCTCTGCTACAGACGTTTCAAGCCGCTCCAGGCTGGTCTGATCATAACGTTCAGAACGTTCCTGTTTGCCGCGGAGATCGTTAACTTCAGACAATAACGAGCCGACTTCTTTGTCGAGATTACGAAGTCTTACGCGGGGATCATCGAGGTTTTTATTATCTTTGTCTGCCGAACCCAGCGCAGAGAGACCGCTATTTAGCGATCGTCGCATTGACTCCAACTTTGATCTCATTACGTCGAGCCGCTGCAGCGCAGAAAGCTCACTCTGCCCGCCGCTCTTTTGCGCCAAGGCGACGCCGGCCAAACCAAAAATCAGTGTGGCGCAAATAATTAAGTGAGCACCAAAGCGGAAATACATAACTAAAACCTCCAGGAATGCGTGCGTATCAGACTTTCAGACTTCTATTCGAACCATTAAACCCATTGTACGGTTGCTTCGCGCAACTCTTTTACTGATTTTTCCGGAGTGCCCGAGCCGAAGATTGCAGATCCCGCAACGATAATCTCCGCGCCCGCTGCCACGACCGACGCGATATTGTCGGCATCGATGCCTCCGTCGATTTCAATCCGAGTCGGGAGGTTTCGCTCCTCGATCATTCTTCGCAAACGCCGTACTTTGTCGATCGAGGTTGCAATGAAACGCTGTCCGCCGAATCCCGGATTAACAGACATCACCAACACATAGTCGGCGAAAAATAACGCCTCGCTCAGATTCTCCACCGGCGTTGCAGGGTTTATTACGATACCCGCCAACGCGCCGGCTGACTTGATAGATGCCAGGGTACGATGAACGTGTGCATCGGCTTCGAGATGTACCGAGACCATTTTTGCCCCGGCTTCAACAAACTGTTCTGCGTATCTCCCAGGCTCCGAAATCATCAGGTGCGCATCTATCGGAAGCGAGGTCACACGGGAGAGAGACTTAACCACAGGCAAACCGATAGTGATATTAGGGACGAAATGGCCGTCCATTACGTCAACGTGAAGTATCCCTGCCCCACCACGCTCGACGGCCGCAACCTCCTCGTTTAGCCGGGAAAAATCGGCTGACAGTATCGAAGGGGCGATGTCGATAGTCCGGTCGTTCATATCGAGATGACTCTGGCGCGTTTACCGTGGAGAAGGCTTCGGAACGGGAGGACGTGTGCTGCGATTGTCGTTGGCGGCCGTTCCCCTCACGTTCATATTGTTGGTTAACGTCGGGCGATTCGCGTTAATTGGCAGCTTATTCTCGTTGCCGTTATTGGCGTTCCGGTTAGGACTTGGCCGATTGTTGTTTGCGTTGCGATTTGAATTCGAGTTTTCGTTTGCGTTCCTATTTGTAATCTTTTTCTTGGGCTTATTCTCGTTTGCCGCGGCGTTGTCGTTAGTGTTTTTCGCGTCAGTCTTCTCTTCGGGTTTCTTATCTGGAGCTACTACCTGAGACGCTTCGCCCTCTTTGACGGACCGGCTAATGTCCATGGCCACAGTCTGACCCACCTTGACCACATCACCGGCGCGAGGAAGTTGAAACAGAACCGTGTCGGCCTTCAACTCACTGCTGGGCCTGGTGGCACGAATACGAAAATTCAGACCGGCGCTGCTCAGTATTCGCTCCGCTTCAAACCGATCCTTACCTAATACCTCCGGCACGGTAACTTCCGGGCTGCGTAGAGACAAATAAACTGTGGTGGCGAGACCAAACAGAAAAACGATCGCTATCGCGGTCGCGATACTGAGGCGTCGAAGCGCTGGGAGTGCCCCGCTGGCATTGTTCACGTACTATCCTCTGGTCAACTCTAAACTACTGAGTGGCCCCAAAAACCAGCCGCGAAGTCTAACATTCAGCTTCAGCGGGCCGCAAGACGACGAACTTTGAGTTCCCTTGCACGTTGTACAGAACTGAGCGCGGAGCGCCGGATGCTAGAGGCTACCTTAGCTGCGAAAGGTCGGAGTACCAGCCGACGAGGCTGCTTAAGGTGGACGATTTCAAGAGAATTCTGTGACGCCTTTAGCATCCGGCGCTACCGCGTTCGGTTTTGTAAAACACGGCGATAAAAAACCCGTCGGTTCCGTGCTTTTGTGGCCACGTTCGCACAGCGCCCGATGAAGTCGTCATTGAAGGTTCCACCTCTAGATTCACGGGTCTAAACAACTCATTGTTTTCAAGGAACGCTAACCGGACGTCTTCGTTTTCGTCAGTTTCAACTGAACAGGTTGAATAAACCAAGCGGCCGCCAGGTTTGACGGTACGTGCCGCATTTTGAAGAAGCTGTTTTTGTCGGGTAGACAAATCGTCGATATCAGGTGGTGAGATGCGCCAGCGGATTTCGGGGTTGCGCCGAAGCGTACCCGTGCCTGAACAAGGAGCATCTACCAAAACGCGGTCAAACGAGCCTTCCAAGAAAGGCAACGGCTGTAACGCGTTTAAGGTCACGGTCTGGATATTTCTGAGCCCTTGTAACTTTGCCGAGGAAACTACAGTCCTCAGGCGATGTTCGTGCAGGTCTCCAGCAAACAACGAGGCGGAATCGAGTGCGCGGTCGGCAATCTGAGTTGCCTTGCTTCCCGGTGCCGCACACAAGTCCAGAACCCGATGGCCGGGCTCGGCACCCAACACCTGGGCAACCAACTGAGATGCCTCATCCTGGATGTAGATTTCTCCTCTGTTCACCAGTTGTGACAACAAACTCCCAGCCCCGGTGATTCTCCAGGCGCCATTGGCAATCTTTGAACGAGCGAGCACAGCGCCCGCCTGGCGCAGCTGCTCCAGAACTGCAGCTTCGTCCGCTCGGGTGGTCACCACACGAAACGCGACTGGAGCAGGCTCATTATTCGCCCTGGCAAATTTCTCCGTTTCCTCCGGGCCAAACGCTTTGGACCAACGTTCGATCAACCACGCGGGATGTGACGTGTTGACTGCGATTCTCTCAATCGGATCCTCGATTCCATTGGACGGATCAATTTCCGGTTCGCGTGTGGCCCTTCGCAGCACTGCGTTAACGAAGGGTACGGCAGAACGCAGGCGCGCAAACTTTGCCAGGTTAACTGACTCATTGACCGCAGCCGAGTCGGGGATGCGAGACAGGAACCGCAGCTGGTAAAGACCAAGGAGAAGTATGACGCGGATCGCCAGATCAAGATCAGACGCTTTGCGGGCAGAGTAGTATTCGATGAGCCTGTCCAGCCACAACTGCCAACGCAGTACACCCATTACCAATTCATGAGTCAGCCCACGATCGAGAGCATCGAGTGCTTCTTCTTTGGAATTGAGGAGGATGGAAGCGTAGGCGCCTTCTTCGACGCGCAAGAGAATTTCAAATGCTGCCAGCCTTGCGGGAGAAATAGGACTAGACTTCGCCAAATCGATCACCAATTCTTAAATGAGTGCCGTTGATAAAATCCTTCGCGCTCATCCGCCGTTTGGCTTCCGGTTGCACTTCAAACAAACGCAGCGAAGTATCTTCACCACATTTCACAATCAGATCATCGCCATGCGCGGCTACAATTGAACCGGACTCCCCCTCGTGAGTAATCTTGTCAACCTCGGCCTGCCAAACAATTAGCCGTCGCGACTGATAGTACGTGTACGCATTGGGCCAGGGCTGGAAGCCTCTTACGCTCCGCCCAATCGCCGGCGCCGAAGCGGACCAATCAATAAGGCCGTCGGCCTTCCTCAGCAAGGGCGCGAAAGTCGCTTTGCTATCATCCTGCGGCTGCGGCGTTATCTCATCAAGTTGTTGCAGTGTTTCGCTAAGCAGATTCGCCCCCATCGTGGCAAGCTGATTCATCAGTTGCGGCGCGGTTTCTGTTTCATCGATCGATGTTTCTCTCTGTAACAAAATAGGGCCGGAATCCAGTTCCTGCTCGATGAACATCGTCGTTACGCCAGTTTTCTCTTCGCCGCGGACAATGGCCCAGTTGACCGGCGCCGCACCTCGGTACCGCGGTAGTAAAGAGAAATGCACGTTGATGCAGCCCTTCCTCGCGGCAGTTAGATATTCGGAGGGAAGAATTCGACCGTAAGCAACGACGACTGTGACGTCTGCATTGTAGGAAGCAAACAACTCTTTTGCTTCGGTGGTCTTGATCTTCGCTGGTTGTTCGATAATGAGCCCGTGGGCCAGCGCAAACTCTTTGACAGGCGGAGAATGAATCTTGTCGCCACGACCCGCAGGTTTGTCTGGCTGGGTCCAGACCGCGACGACCTCATGACCATCCTTCAGCAGACGCTCAAGTGAAACCACAGCTGACTCGGGCGTACCCATGAAGACGATGCGCATACTAGGTGGATTCAGCGCCAAAGGCGCGAAATGTAAAAGCCTGGGGCATCGCTCCAGGAGGTTGAGGATCCATGAATCTCAAAAGCGCTGAAAGCGCGAAATCGGAAGTTTCGGTGGAAGAGATCCGTTCTCATTTCGCGCTTTCAGCGCTAAAGAAACATCCCTGGTTCCTCCTGGGCCAATGGCCCAGGCTATTACATTTCGCGCCTTTGGCGCTTAGACCCGGAAGTCTCGACACCGCCTCCGAGTCTTCTAGAAAACGGCGAAGCCGCGTTCGCTCAGATTGCTGCCCTCTTTTCCGCCAGCTGGCTAGTGGCCCCAACCTTCTCTGACGCAAGCTTCGCCTGCATAAACAGCAGGAGATAATCTCGTCCACCCGCCTTTGAATCGGTGCCCGACATGTTGAAGCCGCCAAATGGATGTACACCCACTAAAGCACCCGTGCACTTTCGGTTGAGGTAGAGATTGCCAACATGAAATTCTCGCCGCGCCCGTTCGAGCTTCTCTTCGTCGGCGCTGTAGACCGCCCCCGTTAATCCAAACTGCGTGTCGTTCGCGATGTTCAAAGCGTCGTCGTAATCCTGGGCTTTGATGACAGCCAGCACCGGCCCAAAGATCTCTTCCTGTTCAATGGTTGCGCCTGGCTTTACGTCGGCAATTACGGTTGGCTCAATAAAGAAGCCCTGTTCGCCATCCGACCCGCCGCCCGCCACCAATCGTCCACCTTCGCTCTTCCCTTTTTCAATGTAATGGTTGATGGTCTTAAAAGCCTTTTCATTAATCACCGCGCTCATGTTTGTAGACGGATCGCCTGGTTCGCCGAGTTTTATTTTTGCCGTGCGCTCGACAATCTTCTCAAGCATGGTGTCGTACACAGTCGCATCAATGATGGCCCGCGAACAGGCTGAACACTTCTGTCCTTGAAATCCAAATGCCGACTGCACAACGCCGGTGGCAGCATCGTCAAGATCGGCGTCGTCGGCAACTATAATCGCGTCCTTGCCACCCATTTCGGCAACGACTCGTTTAATCCAAACCTGTCCTTCATGCACCTTAGCTGCACGCTCGTTTATTCGTAGACCAACCTCTTTCGAGCCGGTGAATGCAATGAAGCGCGTCTTTGGATGATCCACAATCACGTCACCAACTTCAGCTCCTGAACCGGTCATGAAATTAACCACACCTGCCGGCAACCCAACCTCCTCGAGGAGTTCGAAAAACTTGTAAGCGATCGTCGGAGCGTCGGAAGAAGGTTTAAGGACCACCGTGTTGCCTGTAACAAATGCGGCTGCGGTCATGCCGGCCATAATGGCAAACGGAAAATTCCACGGCGGAATCACTGCGCCAACGCCGAGTGGAATGTAGTCGAGCTTATTGTCTTCGCCTTCAACCTTTACCAGCGGTTGATCGCCCGCATAGCGCAACATCTCACGCCCGTAAAACTCGAGAAAATCGATCGCCTCTGCGGTGTCGCCATCAGCTTCGGCCCAGGTCTTTGCTACCTCATACACCATCCATGCGGACAACTCGTGCTTTCGTTCTCGAATCATCGCCGCAACACGAAACAACAGCTCAGCGCGTTCCGTTGGATTCGTGTTTCTCCAACTCTTAAAAGCTTCATTGGCAGAATCGACGGCGCGCGTAGCCAGTTCTTTTGTGGCCTTCTGAAAACGGCCGACAACCTGGGTGCGATTCGCAGGATTAATGCTCTCGAGTTTCTGGTCTGTGGTAATGCGTTCGCCGCCAATCACTAGCGGATACTCACGGCCCAACTCGCTTTTCACCTTCTCCAACGCAGTGCTCATGGCCTGCGCGTTCTCGTCTTTACTGAAATCAGTAAACGGTTCGTTACGGAATTCTGTCGGCATCTCAGTCTCCAATTATTTTTTTTGGAATAGTAACACAGCGGCGAAACGGGAAGCAGGCACCAGGCGGCAGGGTGAAAGCTAAGCCAGTAGGCGTCTTAAAAAACAGGTGACTCGAAGTGGTTAGAGGTTGGGAAGGCGGGCTTGCCCCCGCTCTTCCGTCGCACAAGGCCAACTGTGAAGAAATAAAACCATGTTAGCTGAGTGCGGATTCACTTTCATGAACTCCGGTCATCAACGAAGAGCTGGGGCAAGCCCACCTTCCCAACCTCTAACTGTTCAAAGTCTCTCGATTACCGCCTTCTGACTTCTGACTTCTGACCTCTGGCCTACCGCCACTTCCCGCTCTTTTGCAGTCTCTTAATCTTTCGTTTCACCAGTTCTCGTTTCAGTGAACTCATCTTGTCGAGAAAGACTATGCCGTCACAGTGGTCTGTCTCGTGAAGCATGCAGCGCGCCGTCAACTCGGTATCGTCCAGCTCGAATTCGTTTCCGTTGATGTCATGCGCACGCACAACCGCACGTAGGCTTCGCTCAACTGATGTAAAGATTCCGGGAAACGAAAGGCATCCCTCTTCACCATTTTGTTCGCCTTCAACGTGAATCACTTCCGGATTAATCATCACGACTCTCTGATTAGGATCCTTGCCGCCGGAGCAGTCCATTACAAATAATCTCTTTGATACTCCAACCTGGACCGCCGCCAAGCCAACACCGGGCGCGGAATACATGGTTTCAAACATGTCGCCGACCAGTATGTTAAGCTCGTCGTTGAATTGAGTGACTGGGTCGCCCGGATTTTCGAGGATCGGGTTGGGCCACGTGACAATTTCCATCAATGCCATTCTTAAAAGTTCCTATTCCAGTGTGTAATTGTGCGGACTGCGTACGATGTCAATTTTATGATCGAGGATGCTTTAGTTCTAGTGGACTGACTCACAGAAAAAGAGGTGGCACGCCTGTCCTACTAATATCCACGAAGTTGTTCTCGATAGCCTTCAAAATTCCTTTTCATTTCACCTAAGCTATCGCCCCCAAACTTCT
>DASQKG010000401.1:0-3405 GCA_035630655.1 Pyrinomonadaceae bacterium | reverse complement strand
TCTCGTGCGCTCTGTGGCGTAACATCCGCGAGTCATCTCACCTACTCCGGCTCGCCCGGAAGTCGGAACATAAATTCGGACCCGGTAATTCCAATTAGGAGATCCCGACATGAAGCGAAACTCCATTGCCGCTGCTGTTTTATCAGTGGCGATTCTTGCGTTTGCACCTACCTGCTTTGGAGACGGCGCGCCTGCGGCCCGAGCGAAGCCGGACGATCAAACAGTTTCGCTTGACCTGAAGTTCACCAAGAAGAAGCCAAACGCAGTGCAGCGCCTCCTGTCGATCCTCGATTATGGTCCGAATGGGTTTGCCACGGGCTTTGTAGTTGGCGATGGACTAGTGATGACGGCCTATCACGCCGTTTCCGGAAAACTAAGCGACTCCAAGAAAGCACAACTCGGATTTTCCGCCAGTGATGAGTTGCAGGTCGCGATCTTCGTTAACGGTTGTAGCGCCAGAGTAATCAAGATTGATGAAGAAGCTGATCTCGCCTTGCTGCGCATCTGTCAGTCAAAAAAGAACGCGAAGACACCTGCCTTCCAGGGCAGCCTGATCAAAGATGAACAACTTGTAGTGATCGCGCGGCAGCATGGCAGCAAGGTAATCAAGAAAGGCGTCTTCTTTGGACCACAGATGGTGGGAACTCAGGAATTCTCGCTGGCGAAAATTGACGGGCGAGATGGCTATTCGGGTAGTCCGGTCTACAACGATAAGGCCGAGATCGTCGGCGTCTTCAGTGGCTATGATCGGATGCAGAAGCTGGCCGTCATTAGTCCCGGAATGAGGGCGCAGAAACTCCTGGAAGATTATGCTGCCGATGGAAAGCAGTGAGTTGAGATTCAAGTTGCGATCACGAAGGGCTGCCATAATTGGCAGCCCTAAGTTTTTCAGAAGCCGAGTTGTCCGACACATTTCAGTTTGTCGGTCTTAGGCCAGAGGCTAGTTGAGACTCAGACGCGCCCCTATGTCAGCACGACAAACTTTGCTCCGCATTTGCCGCTTCGCTTCTATATCTTTACCGGTAGGCTTTTTTCAGGACGAGCGAAGCGGAACAGTTAGGGCCGCCGCCCGAATGACCACCCTCCGGTCTGCCCACACAGCCACGCGGCTCGTCGCCGGACGCATCTTGATAACCGGCGTTACAGGCCCGCCTCCTAGCCATGAATATTTTTAAACTACTGATTTCTGCTTTAGCTGCCTGGGCGGTTGGGCTTGCGCTCGTCGTCATCACACTCTACTTGTCGAATAACGGAGCGGATCTTACGCTTCACGACTTCATGGGATTTGGCATGTTCATCGGCTTCACGTTCGGACTTGGATTCATTTGGAGTCAGCGACCAAAGGAAGCCGGACTGGCATAGCACCGGACCGCTCTCGTTACGCCCTCCCCTGGAAACACTTGCCTGGTCGGCCATTCTTCGCCATCATTGGTTAACCTTTAATTCAGACGCGATCCACGAAGTTGCAGCCAAAGGTCTGGTATTGGTCCGTGTGATTTTGTGACGCAGGGTGAACGATGGACAACTCTCAACAAGCAGGAAAAAAGCGCGGGTACCTGGACCCGCGCCGAGTGAAGAGCTTCTCTTTTTGGACGACGAGCGCCTGCATTCTCGTCGCCGTGCTTGCTTCCCTGCTGGCAATTTGGGAGTTTGCCGGGACTGACATCCTCTGGCGCACCGTGGCCACCTGCGCAGTGATTGGTAGCGGCACAGTCGCGTTCTACTGGATCAACGTTCTGTTTGGGAAGACCTCCGACTAGCTTCCGTTTAGATGGCGCACTTGTGCGCCCAGTACGTTGATCCCCAGCGGACAAGTCCGCACTCTAAACGAGTGGTTTTGGCTTATCACTTCGTCTTAACAGATCCCCCGCGTCTGGGCGCCTCCGTCGCATAACGCAGGTTTCACAATGATCCAGGTAACAATTGCGCCAGCCGCCGAGGCGCCAATAATTGCCCAACCCTTAGTCGATAACCCGCCGCTGGATCTCTTAACCTCCAAGGCGTCTGCATAGACTACGCTCCGGCTTACACCCGTTTCCCGTTCAACGACTGTAAATGAATCCTGCTGCACTTCACTGACGTAGCCCCTTATCCTGGATTGGTCACGAAGTTTCACTTCGACCTTTGCGTTTTGGCCCACACCAATCCTGGTTACCTTCGCACGTGCTTTAGCGGCAAGTTCCGCATCCCTGCTTGTCCGGGCCTGCGCTGTTTTAAAAGCCACGCCGGCCGGAAACAAACCCATCACCAACGTCAGAATAATAAATCTTTTAATCAACTCAGTAACTCCTTCTCTGCAAGAATCGAGTGAACTCTTGGCACCCTGTGTGCAAACTTCGGTCCGGCCGAAAACGCTGACATTTGTTGTGGATTCCGCGCAGAAGAGTTTGTCACCACGTGCGGAGGAGCAACATTCCTTTGTGTTTTGGTGGATTATTATTGCGGCAGGAAGGAATCGAGTACGGCCTTTGCCCCAACGGGGCTGCGGCATAAAGCCCCTTTGGGGCCAACAAGACAAAAGCGTTATGCGTTGTAACTTCTTTTGGGTGGACCTGCTCCCAACATCCGGCGCCTACCGCGCTCGGTTTTGTAGCGGCACAAGCCCTTCGAAGGATTTATAGATCTGCAGGTACATTTGTGTCTCGCGCGGAATCAGCGAGCGCCACGCACCACCGCCGCGCCTGATGTAGAGCGGCAGGCGCGCCGCGTTTGAGTTGTAGCCGGCGGCGAGCAGTTCCGGTTGCGTGGCAAGCTTCGCACTCATCGCGTACTGCACGTCCTCATTGGCAGCCAGGTCATTCCACGTATCCTGCATATAAAGCAGCATCGCTTGAAGAGCATTTCCGTGATTGCGCATGCCGACAACGAAGTCTGGGATTAACCCCGCGCCCGGATGCCGCTGTTTCATCAGGTTGTAGGCCCAGGGAATCATCTGGACCATCCCGCCGGCGCCCGCCGAACTCACCGAGTAGCGATACGTGTCCAATTGATTGAGGGCAAAGAGGGAGTAGATTTCCTGATACAGCGCATGTCGATTCTCGAGCCGAAAACGGTCATGGTCTACGTGCTCAACGACGCACAGGCGTTCCGCCACATCAATAATCTGCGGAGAAATGAAGACCCCTCTTTCCCGCAACCGTCGGGCAGCAAGATCAAGCATCGTTCGAATATACGTCTGACCCGACCGAGCCAGCTCCGGTGAAAAAAGAGCTGGATGCACCGACGTGTAATAGGCCATCTCGCGGAAGACGCCGCCTCTTTCAATCGGATACTGGACCATCAAAGGAACGAGGGATTGACCTGCGGCGTCGAAGATTGCCACCGCGGTGTTCACCCCGTTGGCTCGCAGGATGCGAATGGTCAACAGGCTGCCCAACGAACTGGTCATCGTGACCTCGGCACCCT
>DASQKG010000400.1:0-6249 GCA_035630655.1 Pyrinomonadaceae bacterium | reverse complement strand
TAAAGAAACTCAATCGGCCGCTAATAAACATAAAGCCACGCCTCTAAGGTATTGGGTCGCTTACTCAGGGAGAGATACAAACGGATTAATCAGAGTATTTCCAGAAGATGTTCCGGCGGCTGCTGAACGCTTCCGTTTACTCTTATCATCAGCCGCTCAACATCAAAATGGAAGGGTCAGCAGCATCTATCAGGCTGCAAATGAAGCTGAAGCACTACGGATGGCTCCTTATCAATTTTGAGTGAGCTCGCGCCAAGAGAACAGGTCAATGTACTGGGAAGACTACGAGAAATTTGTGGAACGCATCTGTCAGGAACTTGCGGTTGTCGAGGGAGTGCTGGTATTTCCAAAGCGCGAGTACGCTGCTATTTCGGGGAGGAATATTGAGATTGATTTGTCTTTTGAACTTGAAGCTTTGGGGTCAAGAATCTTCGGCATCATCGAGTGCAAACACTACAAGCGGAGAATAAGCGCTGTTCAGGTGCTTGCTTTTGCTAAGACGATCGAACTTGTACGGGCACACAAAGGAATCTTTGTCTCAACTGTCGGCTTTCAAACCGGCGCGATCATCGAGGCAGAAAAAGAAGGAATCGCACTCGCCTTGCTGCGGCCGAACCCAACCGATTCTCTCAAGTATCTTGTTCGCTCACCGTCGGACGATTCAGTCCTGCTTCAAGGAAAGATCCGTTTAGGATCGCATTCTCCGCTCGCTGACAACGACATTGCGTTCCACACTGCTTCTCAATTAATCGAACTTCTCTGGCGATTCAATAAGCCGCGAGGATCCGGACGACTATGAAGGCCCATGGCGAAATCTGATCAGCACCTGGAACGCGCCATTGAAGCTTTCGAAGCCAGTGAGCGATCCCACAACATTAACTCTTTAAACGAAGCGATCAGCGCACTGGAAGATTCTTTAGCGCAAGAGAGCCTGCCTGTTTTTTTTCGCTCATCGTTTATTAACTGGCTGAGCGGCAGGTTGTGGGAGAGGTTCAAGCGGATTGGTGATTTACGCGATCTGGACGGATGCATACAGCGGATGCGCGATCTGATTGAGATTAGTGGTCCACTGGAGAATCTTGAGCCAGCGCATATGCACAATCTCGGTTTGGCACTCGAAACTCGATTCCAGCGGGTTTTGGATCCCAGGGATATTGATGAGGCTATCAAATGTCATACACAGGCAATTGAGCTGGGAAAACGACGAGGCGGCGTCAAAGTAATTTGGGTCAACAATCTGGCTAACGCTTTACGTAATCGCGGACATTTGAGTCGAGGCCTTTCGGATCTTCAAGAAGCGATTCGGCTACATGAAAAGGTCTTGACTCAAACGCCGATTGGTTCCGAAGATTTTGTGATTCATCGAGCAAACCTTGCCAATGACCTGCTAGATCTATACGCCTGGTCAACTGACACGCGTGATATAAAACTACTACAGCGCGCCAACTCCTTACTTGAAAACTCTGGAGAAGAATCCGGCCAAACCCCTGCTGACCTCGTACATAGTCTCGGCACGCTCGCTCATGCTCTGAAACTGAAGGCGATGGATTCCCCCCACGACGCTGATCTTATTAGACAATCAACCTCAACTTATCGCGCGGCAGTGCTTTTGGGCCTTCTGCATGAGCCTACTCAGGCCATGCGACACGCAGCGAATTGGGGAAACTGGGCCTTCGCGCGTTCTGAATGGGCGGAAGCTGTGGAGGCGTTCCAGCATGCCTTAAAGTTAGCTGGTGAGCTGTTCAGCATGCAGGTCGATCGAGCGAAGAAAGAAGCGTGGCTCAGAGAAACGCAGGATATTGGCGCGCGTATAGCATTTTCGCTTTGTGAGTTGAAATGTCCCGACGAGGCGATCGTTGTTTTGGAAGGTACTCTGGCCAGAATCCTGTCGCTATCACTGGCCACTGGGACGGAAGAGCCAGCGCCGTTGCCCAGTCCGTCTGATGCTAAGACTTTAAGTGATCGATTTATTGAGGCGGCCAGAGTGGGACCTCTGGTCTATGTTTGTTGCACCCTTCATGGCGGCATCGCGCTGGTCGCGACGTCCGAGAAGGCAAGTCAAGTTATTGCCCTCGAGCTTCCGGCCTTAAATGAATCTTTTCTTGATTCTCAGCTACGGTATTTACTCGGGACCTACCAAACGGGAGATATGAGAAAGTGGTTGAAAGCCTTGGAAGACGTCACGCACAAGTTCTACTCTGGGGTCATGGAACCTATCCTTGCTGTCATAGGACGCTTCTCACATGCAACTCTGATCCCTGTTGGCCGTCTCTCCCTCATTCCACTTCACGCCGCTTGGACTAAACCACAGTCTGCTGGTGGAGGTCGTGTGTACGCTCTCGACAATATGTCACTGAGTTATGCGCCAAACGCACATGTGATGAGAGGATTCAATCTTGAGCAGTCACGCCCGCAGAGCATACTGGTCGTGCACGACTCCTCCTTGGAAGGTGCAGGCTTCGAGGCAAGTTCAGTTGCATTGACGTTTCCGCAGCGCACGATACTCAAAGGCGACGATACAACGCGGTCTAAGGTGCTCGACTCTATTGGCCAGAATGAGGTCGCGCACTTCTGTTGCCACGGTCGGGCAGACCCACTTCACCCACAAAGCAATGCTCTATTAATGTCAGATGGGACTGCAATCACGTTATCTGACATTCAAGCAATGGATGCAGGTAGGATCAAACTAGCGGTGTTATCGGCGTGCGAAACTAATGTGCCGGGCGAGATCCTTCCAGATGAAGCCGTAAGTTTTTCTACCGGACTGCTGGAAGCAGGGATTCCCAGCGTTATTAGTGCCGACTGGAAAGTACCTGACCTACCTACAGCTCTGCTTATGATCCATTTTTACTATCTTTGGCGTTATGAAGAGCAACCCGCCACTCGCGCGTTTCGACAGGCGCAAAAATGGTTACGTGATTCAAACAATCTTGAAAAAATACAGCGGCTTTCCGACTACCCAGGTAACGTAATCGATCAGAATGCACGGGAGAGCCTCATCGAGCACCTAAAAGACCAAGGTCGCGACGAACGCTCTTTTGAACACTTGTATTATTGGGCCGGATTCAGATGGACTGGCGTTGTATTCGTGAGCTGACCGTGCAACGTTAGTCGTTGGCAGATATTGATTAGACAACGAGTTTCGCTGGTGTTCTATGACTAGAAGTCAAGCATAGCGGAATTACGACTTCGAGATATACTAGCCTCGTAACTGCAATTGATGGAGGAGAGCTAATGGCTAATTTGCTGGAGCGAATCACAATCAATCCTAACCAGTGTGGCGGTTCGACCGTGCATTCGCGGAATGCGTATTCGCGTTATTGATGTTCTCGATCTCTTTGCGGCGGGGCTCACTTCCGAGCAAATCCTGGAAGAAATGCCTGATCTCGAAACAGAAGATCTAAAAGCTGCCCTGCAATACGCTGCCCGCAAGCTGGATCATCCGGTGCTTGCCGCATGAGGATCTGGGTCGATGCTCAAATGTCTCCCGCGATAGCCACGTGGATTAGCAGTAATTACGCTGTGAGTGCGGTCTGCGGCCAATCGATCCGGCGAACGCCGCGAAAATAAGCGCGCCTGCCGGTTGGGCAGTTCGGAGAATCTAAGTGGTCGCACTTCTGCAGAGGTCTTCTGGCCAGCGCCCTCTAGGCAACGCGAACGATGTACTCGGTTGGCATGGAGCGACGTTCGCGGGCCCGCTTGGCAGGTGTGACAAGGTCGCGAACAGTTTCGATCAATTCATCTGTTGTGTCAGGAGTGAATGAGGCTTCGCCATCAATGGGGCAGACCCAAGCATAGACGTTCGGCACTTCGATCGAAACACCGTCATCATCATAAACAAACGTAGTCGCTTTCCATTCTTTTGGAACCTGGTGCTCGCCGCAAATTGGAACAGTTTGGTTGTTCATACTTGTTACTTTTTTTGTTTGCGTCGGCGAAACGGTGGACTCTCCCATTCTTGCTTATCTGGAATGTAAGCCGTCACGAATTCAACGTAAACAGGATCTGCGTATTCACACACGACATGCAAGTAGATTTCTGTGGCTGTCATTACTGTCGTCTTCCCACATGCTAACACTCTTTTGGCATCAGCATAATCCTCGATAATGCTGCCGTTAAGAACGGCTTCAACCATATTCGCCCGGTCTAACCCTTCTTTCAATGCGTGGATCACAGCATGGCTCTTGACGAGATAATTGCCATCTCTAACGCACCGCTGAATCGTTGCAAGGGCCCAAGGCCTAGATCTGCTCAACTTCGGCGAAAAGCTCCGTTCGTCAATCGCGCCAATCTGGCTCTATTACCAAAAGCCGCCCGATACCAAAGCCCCCGTTATTGACGAGGGGTACAAAAAGGGGTACAAAAAGGGGTACATTTCTTATACACCTCTTTGAAACCTGCGATTTTGTTAAGGCCCGCGTAGCTCAGTGGATTAGAGCGTTCGCCTCCGGAGCGAAAGGTCGCAGGTTCGACCCCTGCCGCGGGTACCAATTAATCCTTTAGCGCCACGCTCCTGGTGCTGCTGCACGACCCTTCCACCGCCGCCTTCGTCAATGGTTCTATCTTCGGCACGGCTCGCGCAATTCACATCTTCCGTTGATTCAGAAGCCACTTACAGAACGAGAGCGCGGTAGCGCGGGATGCCAGAGGCGGCGAGCATTATTGAAGGCGTAACTATGTATGTTAAGTCGCCTAAGGCATCCCGCGCTGCCGCGCTCTCGTTCTGTAATTGAAACTGAATCAGTACCCAGCAAAGAAACGTGTTGCATTACCGAAAACACGGTGATATAAGCCGCATGTTAACGCTAACATACCGTTCGCCGAATGAAACGACAGCCAAACAAACGGGTGACACTTGCCGATATTGCCGCTTCCGCGGGCGTAACCTCCATGACCGTATCGCGGGTCCTCAACCAGCAAGGCAACGTGAATGGTGAAACGAGCGAACGAGTCTTACGCGTTGTTCGTGAGATGGGCTACCGGCGCAACGGCCTGGCGCGCGGATTAAAGCGCCAGCGAACCGAGACCATTGGTTTAGTCCTTGGGGATATCGCAAACCCTTTTGCTGCGGAATTGAGTCGCGGCGTGCGCGAGGTGCTGGAGGAGCGCGGTTATACCCTCTTCATCTGCATTAGCGAACACAGCCCCAAAGAAGATGTTGAGGCGTTCGACGCGCTCGCCGATCATCGCGCCGACGGCATCATCGTGGCCACACGCGCTTCCAGGATCGGTAACGTGAAGCTTGAAGGCCTAATCGACTCTGGCCTTCCGGTCGCGCTGATTGGCAGAGATTTCCGTCATCCGAGAGCGGATCTCGTCACTGCCGACCATTTCAAAGGAGGCTACCAGGCAACAAGTCACTTGATTCAGACTGGTCGCCGGCGAATAGGTTTTATCGGTCTTTCGTTGACTAAGAACGTCGCTTTACGCCGATTTCAGGGGTATGTCGAAGCGCTCGAGGAACATGGTCTACCCGTTACTGAAGAACTCATTGTAGGGCCTCGAGAGGGCGACGATCAGATGCCGGGGTATTCCACGGAAGAGATTGGGTATGAAGGCATGACCAGGCTCTTGTCGTTAAAGGAGAGGCCAACGGCCATCTTTGCACGCAACGATTTCACAGCGGTCGGTGCGCTCAACGCAATCAAGCAGGCCGGCCTGCGGGTGCCTGAGGACATTGCAGTAGTCGGATACGATGACATACCGCTCGCCGCGCACACCTGGCCTCCGCTCACTACTGTTCGACAGCCCACGCGTGAGCAGGGCCGCGTCGCCGCTGAATTTCTACTGCGAAGGATTGAAGCGGACCATGAGTCGCCTCGCCAGGAGAGAATCTTTCAATGCGAGTTGATTGTTCGCGAGTCAACGGCCGGAGGTTCTACGGGTTCGGAGAACGAACTCAGCTCGGCAGCTCGGCGTTAATAAATGTCGGACCGACGTCACCCCGTTCTTTCAGTTTCTGCGTGTTAGCGTTAACACATTCAAAGTCCCTTAGGAGATGTGACTCTCTCAATCGCTACAACCTGCCGGTTTTGCCCGGCGCACAGGAGAAATACGATGATTACCTTGAATTCTAATCAAACTGTGCCGCGTAGACTGCGGACATGCCTGGGCACACTGGCATTTGTGTTTCTAATGCTCGGCTCCGTATCGGCGCAGAGCTTTAAAGCTACGATTGTGGGCCGACTAACTGACGCCAACGGCGCGGTCATTCCCGGCGCAACTGTAACCATCGTCGAGAGAGACACC
>DASQKG010000399.1:0-7859 GCA_035630655.1 Pyrinomonadaceae bacterium | reverse complement strand
AATTCCTATTCTCAAATTCTCGCCGCGCGGGTTCTCTCACTGAGAACGGTGACGCTGATGGACTACGAGCACCAGCCCGCGAATCACCTGGCGTTTCGTTTCGCATCTCGCATTATCGTTCCGAGTGCGTTTCCCGAAGAGGGTTTGAAGCGCTTCGGCGCGCAAGCCTTGAAAGTCAGAAGATACGATGGGCTGAAGGAAGACGTTTACCTCGCGGACTTTCAAAGCGATCCGCAATTTGCGAAACAGCTGGGCCAGTTCGGCATCAGCCCCTCGGATGTGCTTGTGACTGTGCGACCCCCAGCCAGCGAGGCGCTGTATCATCGCTTCGAAAATGAGTTATTTGATCAACTATTGAATCGTCTCGGTGCAGCGCCGAACACTAAAGTTGTGCTGCTTCCCCGGAACGACGCGCAAAGAAAAATGTACTCGGGCGGTAAACTGATCGTGCCGCGTGAACCGCTCGATGGCGCAAATTTGATAGCGCACAGTGACCTGGTTGTTAGCGGTGGCGGCACCATGAATCGCGAGGCCGCAGCGCTTGGCGTACCCGCAGCGTCGATCTACATGGGTGCATGGGCTGCGATTGATGAACAACTGGTGAAGGAAGGACGGATGCAGAAGCTCTCGACGCCCGAAGACATCAGCGCTCTGCGTATTCAGAAAAAGATTCCGGCAGACCCCCGGAACGCGGCTGATGTCAAACGGGAAGTGACGGATTTGATCCTCGGGTAAAGCGTCGTTGAAGTATTCACTGCTCCAACAAACCCGAGCGGCGTTTTTTGTTATGCTTAGGATCACGGTGAACGTATCAACGGGGGCTTGAATTGAACTGAGAGTTGAGCCGGTTGATTTAAATGAGAGCTGAACAAATCACCCCTCCGATAGGCGCGAACATTGTGCGCGCCGCCGCCCGCGCCCCTCGTTGGGTGATGCCGGCGGTCAAGCTCGTGCTCGTTATCATTGACGCAATTGTCGCTACTGCGTCGCTGATGTTGGCTTTCTATCTACGAGAAGGGGGCCCGGTCTTCTCACAAACTGGCGGCATCTTTCAATGGAGCCCGAAGTTTGCCCCTTACGGCGCGTTGCTGCCGTTTGTCGTATTCATCCGCCTGTCAGCGATGCGCTATTACGATCTTTATCGCATGCGCGGCGAATATTCTTTTGTCGATGATGGCAGCCGGGTATTTAAAGCCACGGCCATCGGGTCGCTATTGATCGTTGCCGCCGCATTCCTGTATCGAGGTGGTTTCGACTACCGCGCGTTCTCATATGCTCGCGGCGTTTTCGTACTCGATTTCGCCATCGCTCTCGCTTGCTATCAAACTCTCCGCATACTCATCCGTGCTGCCCAAACGTCTTTCAGACAACGAGGCATCAACCTGATCCCGACACTGGTCGTCGGCAAAGGACCGGAAGCGGCTTTCTGCATTAGGGAGATGCGCGAGAGACCCTCACTCGGTTACCGCGTAATCGGATCAGTGGAAAGTAGATCAGTCGAATCAAACCCGGCGGGCAATTATGAAGGAGTGCCTGTCGTCAGCGACCTGGCTGGTCTGCCTGAGGCCATTCGCAAGACGGGCGCAAACGAGGTCATCATTACCGATCCAAATGTCGACGGCGACGCGCTGTTTGACGTAATGATGCGTTGCGGTCGTCGCCGCGGAGTCGAGTTTCGAATTGCGCCCAACCTTTTTAATTGCCTGCCCAGTAAGACGGAGGTGGATCAAATAGGCGCGCTGCCGATGATCAGACTTTTTCGCGAGCCACTCTCGGATTTCGCGCGTGGGGTGAAACGGTTTTCGGATCTCGTTATCGCTTCACTCACCCTGGCCGTCTTTTCGCCGTTCTGGCTGCTGATTGCTTTGCTCATAAAGCTTGATTCGAAAGGGCCGGTCCTCTATCAGCAGGAGCGGGTCGGGATGGATGGGCGAATTTTCCTGGTTTACAAATTTCGCACAATGAGTATGAACGGCGACAGCGAAATACACCGCGAGTATCAGCGGAAGTTTATTGCTGGCCATGCCGAAGCGAACCTGGGCGACTCGAACCGGCCTACTTATAAGCTGCGGAACGATCCGAGAATCACACGGGTTGGGCGCGCACTCAGACGCTTCAGTCTTGATGAAGTGCCACAGCTCTTTAACGTGCTTCGCGGTGACATGAGCATCGTTGGCCCACGGCCGCCGATTCCTTATGAAGTGGAAGCTTACGAATTACGTCATCGAAAACGTCTGGACATGAAACCGGGTCTAACCGGACTCTGGCAGGTGTCGGGACGAAACCGTTTGCCGTTTGAAGAGATGGTGAAGCTTGATCTTTTCTACATCGAAAACTGGTCCATGCTCTTCGACTTGAAGATTATCCTGCGGACGGTCCTGGTGATGCTGCGCGGCGATGGCTCGTGAAGCAGGCGTAGGGCGTAGCAAAATGTTTTGCTAAACCTCAATTACCTCCATGGCCGTGGTGAGGTTGATTTTCTTATCGTGTGTAGAAAGAATAGGTTGACTATGAAACGAGAAAAAACCATCAAGGCACCCAAGACCGAGCGCCCTCGTCGCGTCATCGTGTCAGAGAAGGAGGCCCTGAAACGGATGAAAGACTTCTCAAAACGTAAGGAGCTATTCATTGCCACTGCTCGAACGGGCAAGGGTCGAAGTGTACATTCCTGACCTGCCCGCACCTCATTTATCCAACCTGCTTTTCTCCTTTTTGAGGAGAGTTGATCTACGCATCTAGCTCATGAAGGGTTTGAGAGGTCACAGTAGTCGCTTCACCACGGAACTTCATCGCTGGTCTGAACTTGAGAAAAAGCTGCAGGACGTAATGCGTCGATTGGAAGGATAGAAGATGGTATTTCTGATTGAATATGATCGAGAGCGCGGACGGCTGGTGTCGATGAAGTCCTTTGCCAACTCTAATGGAGCTGAAGCGTCACGGCTACAATTGGAATTAGAGCTTAATCTGAAGGGTGTCAAGAACGAGGTGGTACTTCTTGAAGCCGCAACCGAAGAGGCTTCGCGACGAACCCACCGCCGCTACTTTGAAGATCTGGCCGAGCTCGCCACGGCTCAGGATCACTGACGGCCCTCGGTCTACTGCAATCCGGCTAACGCGAGCTCTAACAACAGAATCTTCTTAATCCCCTTATACAGCGGTTCTATTTCACAATTCTCTGTCAGCGCGTGCGAGTCGTCGCAGGGTCCGGCGCCTGTTGATATCGACGAAACGCCTTCGAGCAAGGCCACACTCGAATTGTTTGAGCCGGTATTTGTGATCGGCGGATCGAAACCCATTGCACGATGCACGGCTTCTGCAATCTTCACTAAAGGCGAGTCACGGTGGCCGGGAATAACCGCCGCGGGTGAAGTCGAAATCACGTCGGTTTTTACAGTCATGCCCGCCCGCTTTGCTTCTTCTTCCAGAATCGTCGCAATCTTCTTTTCCAGATCGGTAATGACCTCATTACTGGTCGAACGGAGATCAACGGTAAACCATGCGTCCGACGCTTTCGCGTTTACCACTTCAGATCCTCCCAGCATTCCTATATTCAGATTAGACGAGGGGTTCGTCGGAACTTTCAATTCGTAGATTCGAGAAATTGCACGCGCTAACGGCAGGCTGGCTGAATAAGGTGGTGTACGCGAACGCGTGTGTCCCCCTGGTCCAATGAAGTGGTGGCGATACCAGTTAATGCCGATACCCGCGTACGTAAAGCCTTCGTAGCCGCCGTCGAGGGCGATGTAGTGATCGATCTTGCGTTTGTTGTCGTTGATAAATTGCTTTACGCCTTTGAAGCTGGTTTCCTCTTCAACGGTAAAAACAAAGATCAGATCCCCTTTGGTCTTGATGTCTGCGCTGTTGAGCGCGCGAATGGTCGCCAGCAGAGCTTCGATGTTGCGAGTGTCGTCACCGACGCCGGGCGCGTAGACCCTTCCCTCTCGGACTGTTGCTTTGATCTTCAAACCTGGTTGAAAAACAGTGTCCAGGTGAGCATCGAAT
Source organism: Pyrinomonadaceae bacterium (assembly GCA_035630655.1). Lineage (GTDB taxonomy): Bacteria > Acidobacteriota > Blastocatellia > Pyrinomonadales > Pyrinomonadaceae > PSRF01. The sequence goes on along the minus strand of DASQKG010000399.1, from coordinate 3,857 downwards.
ACCACTACCGGCCCGCCACCCGTTCCTTTGCGCACTGCAATCAGGTTTCCTGCCGAGTCGTAACTAACACTGTGAAGATTGTACTGACGCAAAAGCTTTTCTATATGTTTGGCCCGCGCTTGCTCCTGACCTGAAGGCGCATTTATCTCGGTGATTTCAATCCACTCGCGCAGGATTTCGGCGCGGTTGCCCTCGATGTAGTCGCTTGCAGTCTTGAACTTTGGATTGTCCTGGATCGCCTTTACCTGCTCGGCGATGATTGAATCGGTTTGGGCAAAAGCTGGGAGCACGGCAACCATCAACAGCACTGCAAGTAGCAAGAGACGACGAAAGTATCCGGGCATTAGTTTCCTCTTTGATTAACTGAGAACTCGCGTCAGCAGGCGCGAGTTTGCTAGACGTTAACAACATTCTAGAGTTTACTTCATCGACCGCAAAAACTCGTTCCTGGCTGTGCACCAAAGTTGGTTTAGCGCTACTCGGTGTCATGAGGTCGGTACCACCTCGCGGTAGCAGGTGGGTTCTTGATTCAAAAGTAAGAATCGATGCGTTTAGTTAGTTTGTGCTAAAAGAGAGACCCGCTCGCGGGCGATCGGTCCCACCCGCTTGCTACCGCGAGGTGGTACTGACTTCATAACACCAGCAACAAAATGGTGCTGACTTCATGACACAGCAAGAAATGGTACTGACTTAAAGACTACGATAAACAGTGGGAACGAACGAAACGTTCCGGAGTGAAATAGTTTGATGAACGGACGCGAGGAAAAGAGTTCAGGGGCGACAATACTCGACGGAGGCATCATCGCCTGCCTGTTCATTTTTGCATTTGCCGCCCCTCACTCCATCGCCGGCGCGCAATCTTCATGGCTGCTGGGGATGGTGCTGTGGCTGCTGCGGTTTGCGTTTCATCCGCGTCCCAAGCTTTACCGGACGCCAATCGATTATTTAATACTTGGCTTCTTTATCCTCACGGGTCTTTCGGCTTTCCTGTCCTATGAACCCATGGTGTCGATCGGAAAGCTCCGGGCGGCCAGCCTGTTCACCATCATCTATTTGTGCGCCGAGAATATTCCTTCATTGCGAGTAGTTCGATTGCTGACGGTCACACTTATTGCTTCCTGCATGATCAACGTTCTCTACACGGCCGGCGAACGTTTGCTAGGCCGTGGCGTCAAGGTTTACGGAGTGGCCGAGTCGAGCGTGCTCTACAAAGCGGGAGTACGGGGCGGAGATACCCTGCTTACGATAGATGAACATAAAATGGACCACCCGCAGGATATTGTGAACTTCCTGTCGCGGCCTGAGAGACGCCCAGCCGCGCTCCGGATCTATCGACACGAGTGGCAGCCCATTTTCAAGGTGCCGCGAGGTGATCTTCCTCAAGGCGGTACTGCGCTCGAACAACTCGGCGTCAGCAATTGGTCGCGTGGGCGCGATTGGCGTGCGTCGGGTTTCTTTGGTCACTACGTAACCTACGCTGAGGTCTTGCAGCTGGTCATCGCTCTGACGCTTGCGCTCTTTGTCAGCGCGCCGAACAAGCGAAGCTGGGTAGCCGTCTTACTGCTGGTGGCATTAGTCGGGTTCTCTTTCGCATTGCTGATGACGGTCACGCGTGCCGTGTGGCTCGGGTGTCTCGTCTCGTCGTTAATTATTCTTGCTTTAGCGATTCGCCGCCGAACGCTGATCATCATAGGCGCCCTGGCTGTGCCGCTCATATTTGCCGGTCTTTACCTGCTTCAACAAAAACGGAACGTTGCGTTTTTTGACAGTCAAGATGCTTCGACTACCTGGCGGCAGACTGTCTGGCGCGGCGGGTTCGATCTTCTGATGAGCAAGCCGCGACACTTGCTGATTGGCGTCGGAATGGATTCGATCAAAGCACACTGGCGCGAGTGGGGACTGTTTGACGGCGGTCGTATTCCCATGGGCCATATGCATTCAAACTTCCTTCAGATTGCCCTGGAACGTGGACTGCCCGCGTTGTTGCTCTGGCTGTCCTTCCTCTTCGTTTACGCGCGCACACTCTGGCGCTCTCTGCGGACTGTGGGATCAACGCTGGGATGGATGGAGCGCGGCATCTTGTTGGGAGCGCTTGGCGGTCTCGCGGGCTTCCTCACCTCTGGAGTGGTCCATTACAACTGGGGAGACTCCGAAGTGGTGATGGTGCTTTTCATGATCATGGGCTTAGCTTTGGCCATTCATCGAGAGTTGCAGCCACGAAAGACTTAGCCGGGGGAAGAAAAACCTCCAAGGATCCACGAATGACACGAACCTGCACGCACACAATCCTGGTTCGAGTTATTTCGTGGAGCGTTCTTGTTCTTCTGACAATGACATTCCCCACTTTCCCGCATTAGGCTCACTCCCCTTAGGGCGCGACTCGCCGTGCCCGATCCGGACTGGCGGAGGCGCTCGGAGGAATTACGAACTGACGGCGAGACACTAGAGTCAACCCTACTCGTCGTGAAGCAACCTCGATGCGGCGCACTTCGCCCTCACGCGATGTGGCCAGTGATCGGCGAGGTTTGTAGGTGACAACAAACTGAGAATCAATTAAACGCGCGGCCCTCGCTCCATCATCAATCATTTCTTCCGCAGTTTCCGGCAACCATATTCGGCCACCACTCTCTTCAGCCATGGCGGCCAATTGGGCTTCACTCGCGCGCATGGCCGCTTCGTACTGCTTTATTGCCCGGCGTCTTTCGGGATCCAGATCGACGATAATTCCCCCGGGTTCGTGCGCCCTGCGCACTGCTTCGTTGTTGGGAGTTCGCGGCAGCGTTTCTATGGCTGCATCGGGCACCAGGCTCTTATCACGCTTTCTCGTATATTTGCGATCGTGTGCAGTGGCCTGCCGCGACACCGTGGTGTAACTGACCACATGGACAACGGCGTTCGCCGCCTGAAAACGCCGCATAGCCGCGTTGCGATCAACTCGTTCTCCCGAACTCTGAACGCCGTCGGTGATCATCACCACATGACGATTGCCCTGCGGTCTGTCGCTTAAATGGGAAGCAGACGCCATTATCGCGTCCAGAAAGCGCGCCCGTTTGCCGGACAAGAGTTTTTGGTCGAGCGTTTGTAACAGCGCGTCCTTGTCGATGGTCCAGTTTTGCAGCAGTTCTACCTTGCTGTTGAACTGCATGATGGCGATCTCATCCTGAGGATTGAGAGTAGTTACGAGGTTGCGCGCAATCTCGCGTGTGAGGCGGACGCGTTTCGCCGAATTGATTTCACCGCCAGTGTCGAGCAAAAGGAGCACGTGTGCCGGAACTCGGCGGGCACTGCGCAATTCCTGAGCAACCCCATCTTCCAACACGAGTATGTCGGCCAACTCAAGCGTTGGATCCAGCCGCCCATGACTGTCCAGGGAGGTTACCGTTATTTGGATTTCTTCTGTAACTGTCCGAATCGCGTCCTGTTCGGGTTGGATCTGTTCGGGCGTCGGTGTAGGCGCCGGTAGAACACCTGGTGAAGGCGACGGTTGCTGAGCAAATCCGTAGTACATGGCCAAAGTCAGAACGGCGAAAAGAACTACAAAGCTACGGGTAGCGGAAGAAATCATAAGGGTTCTGCCAGAGTTCTGGGATTGAGCTTTACTTCCGATGCAAATGTTCAGAGCCGCGTTGCGAAAAGTATTCGCTTTTACAGAACCGAGTAGCTTTGCTCGTCTGCGACGCGCAGATAGCGAAATGAAACATGTCAAGAATAAGAACTTTTTGACATGTTTCTAAGAAGCTCCGCAACTCGCCGAAGCCGGCGAGCACATATCGAGCTAGAAACTCTTTGTCATGCGACCTGAAGTTTCGTTCACGGCCAGTTATTATCTAAGAGCTGTTGCAGGTCGCGAAGGCCGT
>DASQKG010000398.1:0-4349 GCA_035630655.1 Pyrinomonadaceae bacterium | reverse complement strand
CATTTTTGCTGGCATCTGGACGCACTCCTCCCTTCGGTTGCTCTTGAACGCATGACCATCGAACACCTCATGCCGGTGCAGGCGGCGGCTGCGGCCGGAGTTCGGCAATGAGCCGCAGAATCTCCTGGAACATGTGCCGTGGGATGGCGACCTCGGCCATCTGAAAGGCGACATAGCGACCGTGGCTGACGACCTTCGCGCCGATCTTGATCAACTTCTCCTTCAAGCTCGTCAGCGACCAGTCTTTGATCGCCTCGGGCATCGCCAGCGTTCGAAGGAAATTGCCGAGATTATAGGCGAGCGCATGGAGCTGAAGTCGCACGGTGTTGGCCGCGAACGTCCTGCATGACAACCGCGTCCACTTGATCGCGCTCTTGCCTTCCTTGATCCATTGTTCGCAAGTGCCGCGCTTGTTGTAGAAGGCGACAACCCGCTCGGCGGGACGGCTCATGTTGGTGACAATGAATCCGACGCGGGGATAAAGCTCTCCAGGGTGCCATTCGACCTTGGCGACCACCCGGCGCGGCTTGGTCCAGCTTCCCGCCTGATAGCTGAAGTTAGCATAGTATCGCCGCACCTCGTTAGGCGGTCGTCCGACCGGGCGCTTGAGCAGATAGCCGATCCTGTTCTGCAGGACCTGATTGGCGGGCAGGCGGATCGCGTATTTGATCCGTTCAGCTTCCAGGCACTCGTACACGCGGGGCATGGCGAAGGCTGCATCGGCCCGGAAATAGATGCGTAGGACTTTGCCCTGATACCGCACGATGACCGGCTGAAGCCGAGCCGCAAAATTGCAGCATCAATCGGTGGTCGAAATCGAGCTTGAGAGCCCCGTCATTTGATTCACCCGCTGGGTTCGCCATCTCCTCCTCGCGTGATCCACGATAACTGCTGATCGCTATATCTGAATCGCGCAAGTTACGCCGAAAATCAGTGCGTATCCGGTGAATGCGGGCTTAAAAGATAAAAGCGCCGACGAATATCACCGCAGCCTTCTATCGCCCCCCGGTGAGAGCCGGTCTCGAGAGCCGGCGCAGGGATTCCTTCGCGATCGCCGTCGACCGGCGAGTGCTCACACGGTCCACGACAGATTTCTCTCTTTGGCTAGCTGCTCATACTTTTTCAGCTGACCAATCGAGAGATGTAATAAGTCTTTCTCGCCTTCAAACCAGCTTCGATACCAATCTGTGACAAAGCCGATAGTTTCATCGAAAGTCAAGGTGGGCCTCCAATCCAAACGTCGTAGCGCTTTGTCGCAATTCAATTTGAGGAGTGAAGCTTCCGTACCTTGAATGGCATGTTTCGAGTACGTTTTCCAAGAGAACTTCGGCCAGCGAGCGTGAATGGACGTGAGTAAATTTTCAACTGTCGCTTCCACTTCAGATCGTGGCCCGAAGTTGAATGATTCACCATTGATCTCTGTAGTCCGTCCGGTTTTTCCCGTGGTTTGACTCCAAAGTGTGCTGGCGAGGTGGAGGTACCCGGTGAGAGGTTCTAGGACCAGCTGCCAAGGCCGAGTAGCGTGTGGATTCCGAATCAAAGCTTGCTTGCCATCGCTAAGAGCTCGAATGCAATCGCAGACAATTCGGTCTTTGGCCCAATCGCCGCCACCGATAACATTGCCCGCTCGAGCTGTGGCGATTCTCAAGCGCTCATTATGAACGAGATAAGACCGAAAATAAGCACTGATAGCAAGCTCAGCGCAGGCTTTCGAAGCGCTATAAGGATCCTTGCCGCCAAGACGATCGGTTTCTCGATAGCCATAGTCCCATTCGAAATTTTCGTAGCATTTATCGGAGGTGATGATGACGGCAGACCGTAATGAATTCGATGATCTGACACACTCAAGAATGTTGACGGTGCCGCCAAGATTGGTGTCGAATGCCAGCTTGGGCGAATCAAAACACGTGGTGACAATCGCTTCAGCCGCCATATGGAAAAGAATTTCCGGCTGAAATTCGTCGAATGCTTTCTTCAGGCCAGCAAGATCGCGAATGTCCTGGAGCGCTTCAAAGCCTAATTGAGATTTCAGATTGATGAGTTCATAGTGGGATGGGTTGGTAGGAACATTTAAGGAGGCCCCCCCGACCTGGGCGCCCAGGCGTTTTAGCCAAAGCGTCAGCCAACTTCCTTTGAAGCCGGTGTGTCCCGTGATGAGAACTCTTCGATTTTTAAATACATCTTGAAACATCGATTCTTATCCTAAGCAAGGAGCGGGGTCGGATGCCCAGAGCGAGTTGAGAAATTGTTCATCTCTAAAGGTATGCATGGCGCTGTCAAAGGGCTTCATGTTTGACGGCCACCAGTTCGTGATCTTTCGCAAACTGTTCGAAGGTTGCACGCTCGAGCATAAGCGTTTCATCCCCCAATGACTTTCGATGAATAGCAAAGAAGCCGCCGCTGATCCAGCACTTCACGCGCTTGGGTTTTTTTGGCGAACTTCATAGGGTCACTCGGCGTGCCACTGCGCCGTCGTCGCGCGATACCCCAAGCCGCCACTTCGTGTGGCGCCGTTGCAGCGCAGCTCACGGTAGATCGTCGATAGCACCCCGCTGAGCCGGCGAGCGATCTCCTGTATGGAGTAGCCCTGCGCGCGAAGAAGCGTCATCTCCCCTCGCCCAGCCAACGAGAGATACACGCGGAGAGCAGCTTTCTCGAAACGCCAAACATCGCCGGTGGCATGTCGCCTGCCTCCCGGAACCGCCCTGTTCCGATAGCCTGCGACACGACGGCCTCAACCGCAGATCGCTTGCCATACCTGCCGCGATCGCCGCCCAGAACCGTCGTCGTTCATCGCGTCCCGGTAACGATAGTCGAAGGATGAGGGCAATAGTTCCAGTCCAGACTGATCCGAACGCCGCTTTCAATGTTCGTCGCAACCTCCTCCTTCAAGATGTTGCGACGAAGGCTCCGAACTTGTCGCGAAGACCGCCGCGCACGGAGCCGAACGCTTGGCGCGTCGATCTGCTGGGCGATGTGCGCGATTCGGTGACTAGTCCCTTGCTCGTCAGTGACCAGGGAATTATCTCTATTACACGATGTAATTAGGTGGCGAGGTGTACAACCTGAAACTCCGGGCTAGCCAGGTGTGAACAAATATGATATGCGGCCTTTCTTATCTGCCGTCCTATCTTCCCGGTATGTTCTCGTTTGCAAAAGACGATGGAGCAGTACAAATCCGGGCGCGCAGTATGACGTTTCCATCGACGGGTTTCCGCGTAGCTATCGCGATGCTCGCAAGGCTGGACCTACGTGACCTCCTCCCGCGCGCACGCCTTCCACTGCTAGCAAGCGAGGGAGCACGCAATGGCGCTGCCAGTAAATCGAGTAAATTTGATGCAGAGGAAGCTAATTTTGCGCTAGGTAGATGATTCGCGCGCTCAGCGCTGCTCTTTGACAGCAAGGCAGGAGTAAACTTTGGCAAACGACCCGATCGAGGTTTCGGAGCCCACGCCTATCAAAAAACCGTTTGATGTTAATGTTCGGTGGCCAAAATACATTGCTCGGATTAATGAGAGCGTGGCTACTGCCGAGCAGCATTTGTATGTGCCTGCAGGTACGATCTCATCAATTCCGCGGGAACCGGACTTCGTCGCAGTTGCCAAGACTTACGCCATTATTGAGCCGTTATTGAATCAACTGATCGTAGCGCGTCTACCGCACAACGCGCCTTCTTTCGCTGGGCCACCTCAGGCGCCTGTCGAACAAACCACAATCGAAGGCTTTCGAACGTTCGTAGCAGCGCTAAATATGTTCGGAAATGCAGGAAAGCTCCAGCTGGCCGATGGCCTTGGCCTGCTCACGAAGGACCAAGCTGATTTCATTCGAGGGGTGGCAATGATCAGAAATCGGTACGCGCATAACGTCGAGAACATGCATCGATCGTTAAATGACATTTTGAGCGAGGAGCGGCAGAAGAACGCTCGCATAGTGCAGCATGTGACTGGGCTGCTGCAGGTCACCCTGCCCGACCACCCTTTTCGCGAGAATGGCCTTTTCAAAATGTTCATGTACCATCGCCTCGCCGATTATCTAGCGGATGCACTTGATACGTTGCGGCCTCCGCCGCTCCCTTGGCCGCACGAATTGTTGTCCATGCAGGAAGGAAGCTGATTGAAAGGAACGTATCGCGGCAAGCCCTTTTATGGCGGCTGAGTCGATTTTGTTTCCACGGGCATGAGCAAGCCACACTTGCACAACGTGGGCTGTCAACTGTTGTTTGCTTCCGACTTCGGAGCCGCGCCTGCAAGCTGATGGGCTATTCGAGGCAGCAGTTCTGAGACAGACGCAACTTTCAGACCTACGGCGCTGAAGGGCTAGTCGACCGCCTGCCCGGCGCCAAGGGACCA
>DASQKG010000397.1:0-16752 GCA_035630655.1 Pyrinomonadaceae bacterium | reverse complement strand
GAATCGGAGTCGCCCCAAACCAGGACGAGTGAGCTCGGGTCTTTATAAGGCAGCGACTTGAGCAACACTGCGTTGATGACGCTGAACACGGCGGTGTTCGCACCTATACCGAGCGCGATCGATATGACGGCCACAGCTGTGAAGCCGGGACTCTTGATCAGCATCCGAGCCGAGTAACGCAGGTCACGAAAAAACGTGTTCATCATGATGGTTTCCGATTTCCGCAACTAATTGGTGAACCGTTTAGATAGGGCACTTGTGCCCTGGCGCAGCGGACAAGTCCGCGTTCTAAACGATCGGGTTGCTTTGTGTCCGACATGCTTTAGCTTGTCGCTTCACTATCCGAGAAGGTCTTCATCGCATCACTACGACAAGCTAAAGCATGTCGGACATCATTACTCGTATCTCAGCGCCACTAACGGATCGACTTTCGTCGCCCGCCGCGCGGGCACATAACAGGCGACTAACGCCACGACGATCAGGACCGCAGAAACGGCCACAAACGTCAGCTTATCGGTCGGCGTAACACCAAACAGCATCGTTGCCAGCAGTCGAGTCAGGGCCAGCGCGCCGACGAGACCAATAACTACGCCAATCGAGATCAACAGCATGCCGTTTCTGATAACCAGTCTCAGCACATCACCCGCACGGGCCCCCAGCGCCATCCGAATGCCGATTTCATGCGTACGCTGTGTGACTGCATACGACATGACGCCGTAGATACCGACTGCTGCCAGGACTAAAGCCAGCGCGGCGAAAACGCCGAACAAAATTGCGTAGAAGCGTTGCAGCCACACCGATCTCGCAATGACAGTCTCCATAGTCATCGCGTTCGTGATCGGCTGATCTTTGTCCAGCGCCCTCACGGCTTCCCTTACGGAACCAGTCAGGTTTTCCGGGTCGCCTGTAGTGTGCAGTGCTAAGGTCATGCCCCTCACCGGTATTTGCTGGTAGGGCACGTAAATGGTTTGAACTGTCTCCTGGTCCAGACGTCGGTTTCGCACCGAGCCCGCCACACCAACGATGAGGTGCCAGGGTTCATTACTCTCTGGTGGGCCAAAGCGGATGCGTTTGCCGAGCGGGCTCACTCCGGGCCAGTACTGTCGCGCCAAACGCTCATCGACGACTGTTACGCGCGTGGTCCCTTCGGCATCTGCTTCCGTAAAGTCGCGGCCCTCGCGCAACGGGATACCCATCGTTTGAAAGTAGTTTGGAGTTACAACCGAATGGTTGATCATTGGCGCCTGGCCCACCGACAGCACCGGATAGCCCTCGACAGTGAGACTGCGTCCCCAGCCGCCCCTCAGTGGAACGCCGGAGATTGCGGCTGCCGACGACACGCCAGGCATCGTCCTCACGCGCGTCACCAACTCTTTGAAGAAGGCACTCTGCTTCGCTGGTTCGGAATACTTCGCTCGAGGCAGAGGCACCTCGACGGTGAGAACGTTTTCCGGCCTAATGCCCGCATTCACACTCCCCAATTTTGTAAAGCTGCGGATCATCAACCCGGCGCCTACAAGCAGCATCATCGAGAGCGCAACCTCAGCAACTACGAGCGAACTACGCAGGCGATTGTGGGCGCCTCCGGCGTTGCGTCCTCCTTCTTTGAGGGCTTCGTTGAGATCGTTTTTCGACGCCTGCAATGCAGGTGCGATTCCGAAGACGAGTCCGGTCAGAAGTGAGAGCACGAAGGTGAACCCGAGCACTCGCAGATCCAGATCAAACTTCATCCAGAAGGGCATCTCTCCCGGAATCGCCGCCAGCAAAAGGTTTTTTCCCCACACGGCCAGGAGGACGCCGAGCACTGCGCCAAGAAAAGTCAGCAGCGCACTTTCGGTCAGCAACTGGCGAATGATGCGACTGCGACTGGCGCCGAGCGCGGCCCGCAAAGCAAGTTCCTGCCGGCGGCTGGACGAACGCGCGAGCAGCAGGTTGGCAACGTTGGCACACGCGATCAGCAATACGAAGACAACTACGCCGAGAAGAATCAGCAAGGCCTGGCGGTAGTCTCCTACCAGCCTGTCGCGCAGACGAAAGACATTGACGCCGAGTCCCTCGTTAGTGACGGGATTCTGCTCCTCTATTCGCCGCGCTATCACGTTCATCTCAGCCTGCGCATGTTCGAGGGTGACGTTTGGTTTCAAGCGGGCAATCGAATCGAGACCGTGATCGGTGCGGGTAAAAAGCTTCTCGGTGAGGCCCATCGGCACCCAGAGTTCGGCGATCTCGGGAAACTTAAAGCCCGGCGGCATTACGCCGATTACTGTGGAAGTGCGACCGTTGAGACTAAGGGTCTGGCCCACCACATTTTCGGAAGATGCGTATCGACGCTGCCACAGGCCATGACTGAGAATTACGACGTTATTCGTTTCCGGGCGATCTTCTTCTGCGGTGAACGTGCGGCCCCTGATCGGAGTCACGCCCAGTAATTCAAAAAGCCCCTGGGAGACGCGCGCGCCGGGGATTTGTTCAGGATCGCCTGCGCCAACCAACGTGTGGTTGCCCTCCTGGTAAATTCCAATATCCTCGAAGACCTGGTTCTGTTGACGCCAATCAACAAAGTTCGGGTACGAGACGGCAAACGACTCGATGCCCTGCTTTGGCGCTGTCTCGTCCAGAACAACAAGGCGGTCAGCATCCTTGTAAGGCAACGGGCGCAAGAGGACTCCATTTACAAAACTGAAGAGAGTCGTGTTGGCGCCGATGCCGAGGGCCAATGTGATCACGGCAATGGCCGTGAAGCCCGGCCGTTGGAGAAGACTCCTGATGCCGTAGCGAATGTCTTTAAATAATGCTTCCATGATTCCTTCTTTAACTGGCGAACCGTTTAGTTTGGGCACTTGTGCCCTGGGTTGCTCGTGAGTCGTTTAGTTCGGGCACTTGTGCCCGGCGCGGCGGACAAGTCCGCGTTTCTAAACGATCCGTTGCTTTGTGTCCGACATGCTTTTAGCTTGTCGCTTGCTAGCCCAGAAGGCCTTCATCGCCTCACCACGACGAGCTGAAGCATGACGGACATCATCACTCGTATCGCAGTGCCACCAACGGATCGACTTTCGTGGCGCGTCGCGCCGGGATGTAACAAGCGAGCAATGCAACAGCCAGCAGGCCCACTGAAACGATTGCGTAAGTCATCGCATCAGTGGGCGTTACCTCAAACAGAAAGCTCGCCATCACGCGACTGAGCGCAAACGCCCCCGCCAGTCCAATTGCGACTCCAATCAGCGACAGAGTCATCTCGTTTTTCAAAACCAGTCTCAACACATCGACTGTTTGCGCGCCTAGCGCCCTGCGAATACCGATCTCCTGCGTCCGTCGCGTGACGGCGTAAGACATAACGCCGTAGATTCCGAGGGCTGCCAGGACCAGGGCCAGCAGAGCAAAGGAACCCAGTAGCCAGAGGTTGAACCGATCAGGCTGCAATGCACTCGCTCGCAAATCATCCATCGTTCTAATTTCGGTAATCGCCAGGAGTCGATCCGCTTTGCGCAATTCATTCACGATGGTGCTGGTCATGGCGGCTGGATCCCCCGCCGTCTTCACGACCAGATTCATCGTCCACAGCGGAGGGTCGGCGGTGTTGACGTAGGGGTAAAACATCTCTTCCCAAATCCGGTTATCCACGCCCGGCTGAATGTGGTTAGCGACCACGCCGACGATTGTTGAATACGGCGGATCTCCATACCCCGCCTTGATGCGTTTGCCGATGGGGACCTCGCCCGGAAAGAAGCGCCGGGCAAATGCCTCGTTAACGATGATGACAGGGCGGCCCTGCCAAACTTCTTCTTCGGTGAAAGCGCGGCCATGGCGGAAGGGAATGCCCATCGCTTTGAAGTATTGAGATGACACACTGCCGCCACGCAAGACGGGCTCTTCCCCTGCGGGCGGTGCGAGCCGGCCCTCGATCAAGACGGGGTCCGTCGCCCCGTCGCCCGTCATCGGCAGCGAGAAACAGATGCCTGCAGCCGCGACGCCGGGCAGCTGTTGCAAGTTGTCAAGCGTCTGCCGAAAGTAGTTCACCTTTTGCGCCGGTTCTTTGTAGCCCGAAGGCAACCGCACACTCATCGTCAGCAGGCGGTCGGGGTTGAACCCGAGTTCGAGGCTACGCAGCCTGGCAAAGCTTTTTAGCAGCAAGCCGGAGCCAGTCAATAAGAGAAGTGCCAGCGCAATCTCGGTAACGACCAGCGCGCCGCGCAGACGATTTTGCCGGCGGCCGCCGGTGATTGAGCGCGCGCCATCTTTGAGGCTCACGTTCAAATCAAGCTTCGTCGCGCTCAACGCTGGGGCCAGTCCGAACAGCAATCCCGTTACCACGGTTAATAGAATCGTGAAGACCAGCACGCCTCCATCCAGCTTGATGTCACCCATCCGACGTACGTGTTCAGGACTGAACTTGAGGACTGCCGTCAACAGCCATTGAGCGAGCAGCCAACCCATCACTACTCCGCCCGCCGACAGTAGCAGGCTCTCAGTTAACAACTGCCGCACGAGCGTGAAGCGGCTCGCGCCAAGTGCGGCACGCACTGCCAGTTCTCTGTCGCGAACTGCCGCGCGCGCAAGCGACAGGTTCGCTACGTTGGCGCAAGCGATCAGGAGAACCAGCAAGACGGCGCCGAACAATAACCAGAGCGCCTTTTGTGCATTTGGATCGACCACGTAATCCTTCAGCGAAGTGGCATACACTCCGTGTTCACGACTATGTGTGACCGGATAAGCCTGCTTGACGCCCTCCATCAAAGTTGCCAACTCAGCGCGCGCCTGTTCGAGACTCACGCCAGGTTTCAATCGCGCGGAAGCCTGGACCCAGCGTCCAGGGTTGTTTAGTTGGCGCGCCTCATTGATGCGCAGCGGTGTCCAGATGCTGCGCCAACCAATCTGTCCTCCCACAGTCACCGGCGGCATCACGCCGATGATTGTCAAACTCTCCCCGTCAATCCGCAGCGACTTGCCCACAATCTCCGGGTCGCCCGCATAAACCTGCTGCCACAGATCATGGCTTAGCATCGTGGTGCGGGGAGCTCCCACTTTGTCATCTTCCGGCGTGAAATCCCGGCCCAGCACGGGCTGGACGCCCAGCACTTTGAAGTAGCTGTGCGAGACCCACGCGCCTTCAACGCGCACTGTGCTGTCTGTCTGCTCGATGTCAGGGGCCCAGTTGACGTAAGCGGCAATGGACTCGAACGATTGCGCGCGATCGCGAAACTCGGCAAACGAGCGCCAGGCCATCGGGTTTCCACGGCCTTCGCCGACCTTGCTTTCACGGATACCGATCAAGCGTTCCGGTTCGCTGAACGGCAACGGACGTAAGATCACGCCACGGACCATGCTGAAGATTGCGGTGTTCGCGCCAATTCCCAGCGCCAGCGTGACGATCGCAATCAACGTAAAGCCGGGTTGCTTTAGCAAGCCTCGTATTCCGTGGCGAATGTCGTGCAATAATCTTTCCATTACGCTATTTCCAACCGTATCCCCGTCCTGTTTCTTGCCTCCCTTTTAGAGTGGGCACTTGTGCCCGGTTGCGGACGTCCGCGCCCTAAACGGTATCGAGTGTTTTTGTTAGCTAACTGCACCTAACAACTGACAACTAACAACTGACTACTGACAAAGAACAAAGCACAAAGATCCAAGTACAGTTTCACGATTTAGGTTTCGCATGGCTCTGCCAGAGCACATTTACTATCATCCATTTGCCGTCAAACTTCCCCAGATGCATGTAATCGATGCCCCACTCTGCGGTTAGCTTCACGGTCGCCGTCTGTTCCAGCACATCGTAGATGGCGATTTCCTTAGGTGCGTCTTTTCGCAACTTGCCCTCTTTGTTGTAAGTCCTGGCAATCTCCACTAACTGCTGAAAGGCCATGGGCCGACCCGGACGGTAAGCCGTCTCAGCCGGTGGCCGGTAGAAACCGAGCTTCGCCAGGTTCGGGTGTACGCTTCGTTCGATACGCGCCGGCTCAACGTTGTAAATGCCCTCGACGTAGTCGAGCACTGCCTGCCGCACAGCTTCTCTATCCGCGTCTGCGGGCTGTTGGGCCATCGCCGGAGCGGCAAAAAACATTGCGACAATTAAGAACAATATTTTCATGATGTTTGTTTCCCTTTCGTTACCTGTCGAGCCCCTCCTTGGAGTGGCTTCCACTGCTGGGCCATATTCGTACTTGAACTACCATTCTTGCTCGCGACTTTGCGCTGACGATTTCTTGGCCTCTATCCCGTGATTGTGGAGATAGATCATTTGATCGAGGTCCTTGTGGCCGGCGGCGCGCGCTTTCTCAATGAAGGAAATCGAAACGCCGTGGTCGACCAGCTTGATCAACTGTTCGACAGGCACGTTGTCATAGCCCAATGCCTTCAATTCCCTGATGTAACGTGAGCTAACTCCGTGATCAGCTGCTCTAACCAACTGCTCTGCGGACAGACGCTCGTAGCCGAGCGCAGCCAGGTTGCGGATGTAACGCAGGCTGACACCGTGGTCCACCATCCTGATCAACTCATCAACAGATTTCACCCGGTAACCCAGCCCATGGAGCTCCTTTACATAGTCGAGTCGAACTCCATGAGTGCCCATCCGAACAAGTTGGCTGAGGGTCGGCTGCTGGAAACTTTGCAAGCGCAATTCGTCAACTAGACTCAGGTCAACATCGTGTATCGCCATCATGAATTGTTGCTCTGAAGACGGGGCACCATAGCCGCGCTTCGTTAGCTCCGAGGCAAAGGTGGCGTTGGGCTTGAATGTGAAGTGGCCGGCACCCTGTCCGTCTTTAAACCAACCCTCACAGTCCAGCGTTCCGGCGTCGCGCACCAGTTGGAACCGAACCTGCCCGCCAGTAGTGGACGTTATTTGCGCCGGCGTAAGTCCAGAAAGACGCGCAATCGGAATGTGGAAAGCCGTGCTGCTGTTGAAGTCGGAATCCCCGTCCTTCTTGCTCTGGCCCATCCGGTATCGCAACTTCAAATGAACCTTGTCCGCCTGCGGCTTTGCATTAGTTAGCCATTGGCTGATTAGCCATTGGCCGCTATAGGCTTCTTGAGCGCGAGCCGCATTCGTCAGTAGGAGAGACGACAGGAGCGCCAGGATTAAGAGACTGACCCAGAGCATGGTTTGCAACCGCGAGGATAGGCCCTCTTCGGCCTTGGACAACCCCGATGAAGATTTGGCGTTTAGCATCTGCAATTCCTCTCCTCGTTTCAATTAATAACTAATAAACATCTGTTTACTCGTGTGTCTCCATGGTTCCCTCTCCATCCCCGAACCGTTGAAACGAACCGTCGGACGAACCGTTGAACGAACCGTTGAACGAACCGTTGAACGAACCGTTTAGATTGGGCACTTGTGCCCACCCGTGAAGCGGACAAGTTCGCGCTCTAAAGGATTCGATATTTCTCTCTACTCGTACCGTAGCGCTACTAAAGGATCGACTTTCATTGCCCGACGCGCCGGCACATAACAAGCGAGCAACGCCACGCCGGTCAGCAACACTGCGACGCTGATCAGGGTCACGGGATCGGTTGCACTAACGCCAAAGAGCAGGTTCTTCATCAGTCGAGTTAAAGCAACCGAAGCAATCAACCCGATCACGACCCCAATCAAACTCAAAACCAGACCCTGCTTCACGACCAACTTCAAAACGTCGCGCGCCTGCGCACCCAGTGCCATGCGCAAACCAATCTCATGTGTTCGCTGAGAAACGCTGTAGGCCATCACGCCATAAATCCCGACAGCCGCGAGCAAGAGCCCCAACCCTGAGAACAAACTCAGCAGTGACAGGTTGAAACGTTGCGGCGCAATTGAGCGGCTAATTAACTCGTCCATCGAACGCAGATTTCTGACGGGCAAACCGGGATCGAGCTGCCGCATTTCATTTCGTATGGCAGCGCTGAGCGCTAACGGGTCGCCACTCGTACGCATAACAAAGCTGGACTGCCGGGCGATGTCCCGCGCCTCTTCGGACGCTTGTCTTAAGGGAATGAAAACCGTTGCGGGTGAAGCCTCACCCAGACTTCTTTGCTTCGTGTCGTTTACTACACCGACGACGCGACGCATTGCCGGATCGCCAAACCTTTCGCAACCGACACACAACTGTTGGCCCACTGGTCCAGTTTCAGCAAAGTTTCGCAGCGCGAAAGTTTCATTGACTATGGCAACCGGCTCCGCGCCTACCGTATCTTTGTCGTCAAACTGCCGTCCCTGACGAAGTGCCATTCTCATGACGTTGAAATAGTCGGGGGTGATCAGACGGTATTGCACTGCGCCCGCAAATTCGGTTTGGCCTGCCAGCCGGTAAGGGAAATTAAACTGCGACTCGAGCGGGAGCTTGTTGGTGAGAGCGACTGCTTCGACACCGGGTAGACCACGGAGTCTCTCGAGCCCGCGTAAGTAGAGATCGTTTATCTTCGCCGCTGTCTCGTAGTTTGCGCGGCGAGGCGAAATATCGAAGCTCAACAGATTCTGCGCTTCGAAGCCGGGCTCGATACTTCGCAGATTGGCGAAGGTCCTCAGCAACAAGCCGGCGCCGACAGTCAGCGTGAGCGCCAGGGCCACTTCGACAACAACCAGGGCGTTACGTAGACGGCCGCGCACAAAGCCGGAGCCGGTCTTGCTCGCCCCTTCTTTAAGAGCGCCATTAACGTCTACCCGCAACATGTGCCACGCTGGAGCAAGCCCGAAGGCAATACCGCTGAGGAGACTGACCGCCAAACTAAAAGCCAGTACACGCCAATCCAAACTAATCTCATCTGCTCGGGGAATCATGCCTTCGGGAACCAACTTGCGCATGGCATCCAATCCCCAGATCGACAACAGCACGCCACCTAATCCGCCCAGCGTCGCGAGCATCATACCTTCTGTCAGCAGTTGACGAATAAGTCTCCAATTGCCGCCGCCCATGGCCATCCGAATGGCAATTTCCTTCTGCCGCGTGGCCGCCCGCGTCAACTGCAGATTCGCGACGTTGGCGCAGGCAATAAGCAACACAAGGCCGACTGCGCCCAGCAAAATCCATAACAACTCCCGCACGCTGCTGGTCATGTTGAGCCGCCAATTTCGCGCTCCGAAAGTTTCGTTACGTTGAACCTGTTTCGGGAAAGCAGCGCGAAAGTTTTCGAACAGCAGATTGAGTTCAGAACGTGCTTGTTCTGCGGAGACGCCTTGCTTCAGACGGCCGATGACGGTCCAGTTGTGGCCCTCGTTAGTGCTCGCCGGGTTTGCGCGCATCGGCACAAACACGTCACGAGGTCCGGCGTATTCAAAACCTGGGGGCATGATACCGACTACAACATTTGGCTTGTCGTTCAGGAGTATTGATTTGCCGATAATCCCCGCATCTGAGCCGAAGCGTCGACGCCATAAGCCATCACTCAGGATCACCACGCGCTCGCCGGCGGCACTATCTTCCTTTTTGGAGAAGCCGCGTCCCTGAGCAGGAGAAACACCCAGCACCTGGAAGAAATCAGCAGTGACAATCAAGCCCCTGACATATTCCGTCTGACTTTCATCAGACAGATAAGCGCTGGGCAGTGCTTGAGTGGAAGTGAGCGCCTCAAACGATTGGCTGTTGTCTTTAAGAAATACAAACTTGGGTTCACTGAGCGCGTTTACCTCGTCGCTGCCCGCGAAAGTTCGCCCAGCCTCCATCAGTCTTTCCGATCCGGGATACGGCAACGGACGCAATAACACTCCGTTAACGACAGTGAAGATCGCCGTATTTGCACCGATGCCAAGTGCAAGCGTAAGAAAGGCAATCAAGGTGAAGGCAGGCTTCTTCAACAGCATTCGAATGCCGAATCGCATGTCTTGTAGAAGTGTCTCCATGATTCCTTCTCTAATCCACGACCGTCGGACGAAAGTTGGACGAACCGTGGAACGAACCGTTGGACGAAAGTTGGACGAAAGTTGGACGAACCGTTTAGATTGGGCACTTGTGCCCACCCGTGACGTAGGACAGGCATTCCTGTCTGTCTCACGATTGGCAAAGGACCTGTTCCGATCAAACAAGCTTCTCGAGATAGTCCGACAGACAGGAATGTCTGCCCACCTACTCGTACCGCAGCGCTACCAGCGGATTGACCTTCGTCGCGCGACGCGCCGGTATGTAGCAAGCCAATAACGCGACCACCAGTAGAACCAACGGGATCGCAGCGAACGTCACTGCGTCGGTAGCGCCAATGCCATAAAGAAAGCTGGTCAGAAGCCGTGTCGCCGCGGCGGCCGCCACTAATCCAAGCGCAACACCCACTATCACCAACACCATTCCCTGTCGCAGCACCATCCTGAAAACATCCGAAGCCTGCGCGCCCAAAGCCATGCGAATGCCGAGCTCTCGCGTGCGTCGCGAGACCGAAAACGACATGACTCCATACAAACCAACGGCGGCCAGCAGCAGGGCGAGCAATCCAAACACGCCCAGCAATATGGCGCCCATCCTGGCCGCGTAGAGGGAATTGTTTATCGCTTCACTTATCGGAAGTGGATTGGCTATCGGAAGATTTCTTTCCAGCGATTGGATCTCGTTGCGTACGGCAGCCGCGACGCTCGCAGGGTTACTCGTGCGCACGTGCAACGTCATTCCAGTTTCGTGGTTCTGTTGCAGAGACAGGTAAGCGACGGGAGCCGGCGCCTCTCCAATGGTGAGATACTTACTGTCGCGCACGACTCCAACTATCTCGTGCCAGGGTCCGGCGGAAGCATTGAAACTTACCCGGCGACCCAACACTTCTTCGTTAGGAAAGTGACGCCGCGCAAATGCTTCGTTGACAATGATCACCTTCGGCGACTCTGCAGTGTCCTGGCCCCCGAAGTCGCGACCACGCACGAAGTTGATGCCCATGGTTTGAAAATATTTCTGACCAATAACGTTTGAGTTGATTGAGCTATCGCTGCTCGCTCCGGTTCCCGATCCTTCGCTGCGAAATTGATTGTCGCTTCCCGCTCTACCCTCGAGCAGCAAGCTGCGCACGGAGGCGCCACCACTCAGAGCAACGATCCGGGCAACGCTTGCGGATTCAACGCCCGGCACGCTTTCAACGCGTTCGATGACTTGCCGGTAAAACTCGCGGCCCTGCGTCGAGGTGTAGCGGAGCAGATTAATGTTGAGCGGAACGGTTACAACTTTCTGCGCTTCAAATCCTGGATTGATTGCCTGAGCGTTGCGCAGACTCCGCAGAAATAGTCCCGCGGCAATAAGCAGTACCAACGACAGAGTTACCTGAGTCACGACGAGCATGTTTTTCAGGTTGAAACGCCGCGCCCGATCGTTGGGCGCGAAGACGTCGTCCTTGAGGGCGGGGACCAGCTCCTGATGCGAGGTCCTGAGTGCCGGCGCTAATCCAAAGACAATTGCTGACAACAGCGATATCCCGAAAGTAAACAGAAGGACTCGCGAGTCGATGGCGAAGTCTGGAGTGATTGGCAAGACTCCTGGAGGGGGAGGTGCGGATCGCAACGCCGCGGCAGTCCACCAGGCGAGAAGAAGACCCAGAGTGCCGCCCATCACAGCCAGCAGCACACTCTCGATCAACAATTGCTTAACGATGCTCCACCGGTTGGCGCCGATGGCCAGGCGCACGGCGATTTCTTTGGCTCGTGACGCTCCCCGAGCCAGGAGCAAATTCGCCACGTTTGCGCAGGCGATCAATAAGACCGCGCCTACCACCACCATCAGCAGCGTGGCTACGGAACTCATTTGCTGTCGTATGGCTGGATTATCGCTTTCGTTCAATGCGAGCACAGTGACAGTGCGGCCGCGGTTCGTTTCCGGATTCGCTTCTTCCAGCCGCTTTGCGATAGCGGCAAGTGCTGCCTGTGCTTGCGCGGCTGTAACACCCGGTTTAAGTCTTCCGATACTGCCAAGCCATCGATTGCGGCGCACCTTGAGCAGGTCCGGATTCATCTCACCGGAGTATCCGGCACGAGGAGGACGCATCACTGCCTGCATCATCATCGGTACATACAGGTTTCTGTTGATGCCGAGTTGTGCTCCATTGAATCCGGCGGGGGTTACTCCGATGATCGTAAAGCTCTGTCCGTTGAGCAGCAGTTGCTGGCCGACCACGTTTGGATTAGAGGCGAAGCGTCGTTGCCATAAACCATGACTGATAACAGTCACTGGATGGGCGCCCGGTGTTTGATCATCTGCGGGTGTAATAAGTCGGCCCAACGACGGCTGAATGCCGAGGACCTGAAAGAAGTTGCCGCTGACGATGGCGCCATTCTCGAGGTCGGTTTGATCGTTGCTGTTGAGACTAGCTGTGATCCCGCCCCAGGCGATCATCCCGTCAAAGACCTGATTCTGATCGCGGAGCTCTACATAATCTGGGTAAGAGAAAACATTGCCGGGCGTACCATTGAAGACGTAGACAAGACTCTCCGGATTCTGGACAGGCAGCTGGCGCATCAGCGTTGAATTAATCAGGCTGAATATTGTGCTGTTCGCGCCGATGCCCAGTGCGAGGGTGAGCAACGCAATCGCTGTAAACGCCGGGCGCTTCAGCAGGCCGCGAAGACCATAGCGAATATCTTGTCGAAGAGTGCTCATAAGCTGGTCTAACTTTCTGCTTGTTCGTTGGTCAGCTGTCAGTTGTTAGTTGCTCCGTAGGCGACAGGTGCAACTGACAACTAACGACTGACTAATCTCACAGTACAAAGAACAAATTCCGCTACTCGTATCTGAGTGCAATCAACGGATCGACTTTCGTCGCGCGACGTGCCGGGATGTAACACGCAAGCAGCGCCACAAGCAGCAAACCGAGCGTCACAATTCCGAATGTCAGAACGTCGGTTGGACTAACGCCAAACAGAAGACTGGCAAGCAACCGCGTTATAGCGAAAGCGCCTATAAGCCCCGCGACTACTCCAATCAAAGCCAACGACATCCCATGTTTGACGACCAGTCGCAGCACATCCGCAGTTCGCGCTCCGAGCGCCATGCGAATTCCGATCTCCTGCGTGCGTTGAGTCACCGCATATGACATCACGCCGTAAATTCCGATAGCGGCAAGCACTAGCGCGATGCCGGCAAAGATGCCCAGTGAGACCGAGGAGAAACTGTGAAGCGAAACTGAGAGCGCCCGCACCTCTTCCATTGTGCGAACGTCAAACACAGGCTGGTCCTTGTCCAGGGACCACACTTGCTGGCGCATCGATGCGGCCATCGCCGTCGGGCCAACGCTGGTCCTGGCAATCAGCACCATTGAGGCCCAGGGATCCTGCGCGTAAGGCAGGTAGTACTCCGGCGTCACCGGCACACTCAAATCGTGCTTAACGTCCGGGATAACTCCGACCACTTGCATCCAGGGGTTCTTGTCGAGTGGCCCGGTTATTCGCATGCGCTTTCCCAGCGGATCCGCATCAGGCCAAAACCGCTTAGCCAGAGTTTCGTTGACGATGATTACGGGAGTGGCCCCGGCTCTATCCTGTTCGGTAAAGCTGCGGCCTTTCATAATCGGAATACCCATGGTCTCGAAGTAGCGCGGACTGCAGACGCGATAGCGGCCCAGGAAATCCTGCCCGGGGGGCGGTTCCGGCTGACCTTCGATCAAAAACGTATCCGAAGAATTGCTGCCGCCAAGTGGTAAGTAGTTGACCAGCGCGGCTGACTCCACTCCGGGAAGCGCCTGGACGCGATCGGTAAGTGAGGAATAGAAGGAAACTTTCTGGGGGTTCTCGGGATATTTCGCGGCGGGCAGCGCCAGTTTCATCGTCATTAAATTGTCGGGACTGAAACCAGGGCTGGTCTTAAGGAGGGAAACAAAACTACGCATTAACAATCCCGCACTTACCAGCAGCATCAGCGATAGTGCAACTTCGGAAATTACCAGCAGGCTCCGGAGTCGATGTGATCCTGAGGAGGATTGTCGACCACCCTCTTTCAACCCTTCATTGAGGTCCGTCCTGGAAAGCTGCAACGCCGGGACTAGCCCAAAGAAGAGTCCACTTAGAAGCGAGATTCCAAGATTGAAAGCGAGAACTGGAAGACTGACACCGAGCCGGTCCCATCCAGGAGCGAACTTGGCGGCCTCGCCGGGATTGAGATTGCGGAGAAGATCGACGCCCCAAATCGCAATCAGAATCCCCAGAGTGCCGCCGACGATGGCCAGAAGGATGCTCTCGGTGAGCATCTGCCTGACAATCTGCCATCGGTTGGCGCCCAAAGCGGCGCGTAAGGCCATCTCTTTCTGCCTCGCGGCCGCGCGAGCGAGCATCAAGTTCGCTACATTGGCGCAGACAATCAGCAACACAAACCCGACCGCGGCCATCAAGATCAATATGGCGCTCCGGTAGAGCCGCACCTCGTCCTGTATAAAAGGATAGGTAGCCACGCCCCAACCGGTGTTGGATTCGGCATACTCTTTCTCTAGTCGAGACGCGATGGTGGCCAGATCAGCGTGCGCCTGGGCGGGGGTGACACCAGGTTTCATGCGGCCAATAACGTAATACGAGTGGTTGCCCCGGCTGCGCGCCATCTCTGGAGTAATGGTTATCGGAGCGATCAGTTCCGCGCCGCGCGGATAGTTAAACCCTTCGGGCATCACCCCGATGACGGTCCGGCCAATGCCGTTTAGCGTGATGCTCTGCCCGACGATGGTGGCGTTGCCTCCGAAACGGCGCTGCCAGAGTGCGTGACTCAACAACACAACCGGGCTCTTGCCGGGCTCGTCTTCATCAGCGGCAAAGCCTCGGCCAATTGCCGGATTTACTCCCAACACATCGTAGAAATTTGCAGTTACCAGAAAACCCTGAACTCTCTCGGGCGCGTCAGTACCGGTAAGATTCGTGCTCCACCAGCGATAGAGTCCCATCTTTTCGAAGGTCTGGTTTTGTTCGCGCCAATCGAGAAAATTGGCCATTGAAACTTCGTTGCGTTCCACGGCGCGGGCCGGCTGACTTTCCCAAACGGCCATTACGCGATCGAGTGATGGCGCCTGGATCGGATTCAGGAGAAGGGCGTTAACAACGCTGAAGATGGCGCTGTTGGCGCCGATGCCAACAGCTAGCGTAAGGATGGCAATCAGCGTGAGCGTGGGACGCTGGAGTAGCGAGCGAATGGAGAATTTTAGATCGCGCAGTATTGGGTCCATCGAAGTTCCTCAGTAGGACAGCCATTGCGGCTGTCAGTTGATGCGCCCTTCCGGCCTCTCGTTCAAAGAAGAATATTTTCCATTTCTCATTTTTCATTTCTCATTTTTCATTGCATTAACTTCACTCGTCAGAGCGTCACCTGAATCGAAATGTCTTGAAATGAAAAATGACAAACGGAGAATCTCTTTACCTTGTCTCGAGCCCACTTCCCGAACCACGTCCGACAGACCGGAATGTCTGTCCTACTCGACTCTGAGCACCATCAAGGTCACGTCGTCGTCAAAACTTCCGTTACTGAATTCCGTTACCGCCGTCATGATCTGTTCTCGCATCTCTGCGGCATGAAGCTTCTGCCCGCTTACCAACAACTCTCGCAGACGATCTTCACCAAACTCTTCGCCGGCTGCGTTGCCAGCTTCAGTAACGCCATCGGTAAACAGGACCATGAAGTCACCGCTGCGTAACTGGATTTCGTGTTGTTGATAACTTTGCTCCGGAAAAACTCCGAGCACCGGGCCGCCTTCAGTCAGGCGAACACAGCGTCCATTACGCATTAACATTGGTGCGTAGTGGCCCGCGTTTGCGTACGAGAGTTTCCTGGTTGCCATGTCCAGCAGAGCGTAGAAGCAACTGATGAATCTATTAGGTACGATGTTTTCGCAGACGACGCTGTTGACGCGAGTGCAAAGCTCATCGGGAGCAAGCGTCTCCGAAGCGAACGACTTAAGGACCGCCTGCATGTTCGACATCAAAAGCGCCGCGGGCATTCCTTTGCCGGCCACATCCGCGATGCAAATTCCGGTCTGGTGATCTCCAAACTTAAGGACGTCGAAGTAATCACCGCCAACTGCTCGGGCGGGCTGCCACGACACCGCTACCTCGAGTCCTTCAATCCGCGGTAACTCTTGCGGTAGCAACGCCCGCTGAATCTCTTCGGCGTCTACCAGCTCCTGCTCCAGTTTCTTGCTGGCCTTCTGGCTTTCAGCCTCGAGATTGGTTTCTTTTCGGCGGCGGCGGCCGATTTCGATCTGTGTGTGCACCTTCTCCAGTAGACTGCGGTTGTCCCAGGGTTTCTGAACAAAGTCGTGCACGCCACGGTGCATAGCCTCGACAGCAAGCTCAACCGTGCCCCAGCCGGTCAGTACGACTACCGGCAAGGTCATATCCAGCTTTCGAATGTTGGTTATTAGATCGAGGCCTTCCTGGCCCGAGGTGGTATCACGCGCGTAATTGAGGTCCATTAAGACCAGATCGAAATCACGCTGTTTGATAGCTTCGAGGACAGCGGCTGGCGAAGACACGGCTTCGGTTTGATAGCCGGCCTGCCTTAGCAGGAGGCGCAAGGCAGTAGCTACGTCAGGCTGATCGTCGGCGATCAGAGTGCGCGGAATTGGCACTGCCAAACTGTATGTGTTCGTCGTTTCCATATCGTAATCTGGCGCATACCAAGTGGCGCCTGGGGGAGACGTACACGTTTTAAGGTCTTTCGGGGCAGTAGCCCGACCGTTAGGAAGGGCGTAAGTTGCGATGCCAATGCGCCCTTCCTTACGGTCGGGCTACTGCCCCGTTAGCTGTCAGTTCTTGGCGATCCAGCCGTCTTCGAGACGCACAATCCGATTGCCGTAGGCGGCATTAACTTCCGAGTGGGTAACCTGCACGATGGTGGTGCCCTGGTCGTT
>DASQKG010000396.1:0-3689 GCA_035630655.1 Pyrinomonadaceae bacterium | reverse complement strand
CCGCAGGCTTTCTCGCGGTTAACGGCATTAAGCCGGGCAGTCGCGTAATGCTCGTCAGTCACAATGCTCCCGAGTGGGGCATGTCATATTTCGGAGTACTGAAGGCCGGCGCTAGTTGTATTCCAGTCGATCCCGAAAGCTCTACCGAAGAGATCATCAACTTCGCGCGCGCGGGTGAAGCAGGCGGAATTATTCTGAGCCAGAAAATGACGGAGGAACATCCGCAACTCCGGCAGCGCTTAACAGAGGAAGGCATTACGTCGGAGATTTGGACTTTCGACGAGGTCTTTGCCTTACCAGATGAACAGACGGAAGACGAACGTTTGGCGTTGCTGCCCTCGCGTGTTACGGCCCAATCGCTAGCGTCTTTGATTTTTACCTCGGGTACCACGGGCCGGCCCAAAGGCGTGATGCTTTCGCATCGAAACCTGACCAGCATGGTCTCGATGCTCTCTTCCGTTTTCGACATGAGCACGAAAGATGGCGTGCTCTCCGTTTTGCCTCTTCATCACACGTTTGAATTCTCCACCGGCTTCCTGACACCGCTGAGTCGTGGGGCGCAAATCACATACTTGCCTGAATTAACCGGCGACGCTCTGGCCAAGGCGATCAAGAACGGACACGTCACCGGCATGGTTGGTGTGCCCGCTTTGTGGGAACTGCTGCACCGGCGCATCAAAAACAAACTCTACGAGCGCAGCGACCTGATTGGTAAAACTGCCGACGGCCTGATAAAGGCAAACTCCTGGCTGCGCGACAAGACTCCATTCAACCTTGGGCCGCTCGTCTTCTACCCAATTCACGAGGGACTTGGTGGCCGCATTCGATATTTCATCAGCGGCGGCTCCGCCCTCAGTGAAAAAATTCAGAAGGATTTTCAGGGACTGGGCTTCACGATTCTCGAGGGTTATGGACTGACTGAGGCGTCGCCGGTGCTGACCGTGACACGTCCTGACAAGTTATTGACAGGCAGTGTCGGCCGTCCTCTGCCTGGTGTGGAAGTGAGAATTGCCGATCCGGATGCGAGCGGCGTTGGTGAGGTTATTGCCCGTGGTCCAAATGTGATGCTTGGCTACTACTCCGATGAAGCCGCGACTCGCAGTGCTTTAATTGAGCGCTGGCTCTACACCGGCGACCTCGGGAAGCTCGATGACGACGGCAATCTGTTTCTTGTGGGGCGTTCCAAGGAAATCATCGTCGACACAAACGGCAAGAACGTCTATCCCGATGAGCTTGAAGAAATCTATTCCAACTCTCCATACGTGAAGGAGCTAAGCATCGCCGGCCTGGCTGATGGAATTGGCGAAAAGGTCGCGTGTTTGGTGGTAGCCGATGACGAGTATGACATTGCGCTTTCGCGCGACGAGCTGCGACGGCAGGTGGAGGAACACTTCCGCGACGTGTCGGCTTCCCTTCCCTATTACAAACGCGTGAAGGTCCTGCACTTTACCGAAGACGAGTTGCCGCGAACTGCGACCCGTAAGGTGAAGCGGTCGGAAATCGTGACCATCCTGCAGGCACTCGAAACTAGCGAGAAGTCTGAGGGCGCGGCCGAACGCGCTACGGATTCTGTGAGTCGTTGGCTTATTGATATCGTTGCCACTGTGAGCAATCGGGCGGTTTCTGATATCTCGCTCAACTCAAGGCTGTCTGATCTGGGGTTTGATAGCTTGATGTTTGTGGAGCTGGCTACGGCAATTGAGAATGCCGGCGGTTCATTGATGGCGCCGGAGCGGCTCAATGAAGTGCAGGATGTGAGGGAGCTTACAGGCGTGGTGAGCCGGCGACCTGGAATATCGTCCGGCGCAGCGGGGGGCCAGGGCGGAGCGTCGCGTTCTACCAGCCGCGTTGACGATGACGAGATTGCCGTCCCTTCGTTTGTGCAGTCGGCCGGCAACAAGGCCGGCGACTTCCTGCAAAGAGTTCTATACGACCGCCTGCTTGATACCCACTACGCAGGCCGTTCAAACATTCCTCCGCATACAAATTTCATTGTGGCGGCTAACCACACTTCGCACCTGGACATGGGCTTGACGAAGATGGCGCTGGGTGAGGCCGGAAAAGATATGGTTGTGCTCGCGGCGGCCGATTATTTCTTCGATACGAAATACAAGCGCGCGGTGATTGAAAACTTTACTAATCTTGTTCCTATGGAGCGCAGCGGCTCACTGCGCCAATCGCTCAGGCATGCACGATCATTCCTCGATCGTGGTTACAACGCGCTTATATTTCCTGAGGGCACTCGTTCTTTGAGCGGCGAGATGGCCGACTTCAAACCCGTGATCGGCTATCTGGCACTTCATGCCGGCGTGGGAATTCTTCCAATCTATCTTTACGGCACGCATGACGCGATGCCCAAGGGTTCCAGTGTAATTAAGAGTCGGAAGGTGGGCGCGCGTATCGGGCGTTACCTTTCGGTTGAAGAATTGGAAGAGATGACTAAAGGCATGGCCCGGGCGGAGGCTTATCGCCTGATTGCCGCGCGTGTGAAACACGACGTCGAAAACCTGCGCGACGGAACGCGACGTCAGTTTGACGCGAAGGAGTTACGCAAACGCTGGAAAGCCGAACGACGTGCCCAGATCCAGGAACAGAGCCAGGCCATTTAATAACAGGTGTTTAGAGTACAACCTTCAGGTTGCTGCTTTTCTTTTCAACCCGGAGGGTTAAACAGAAAGTAGCCGGTGGTCGCAGCGCAGCGAAGACCACCGGATGACAGGTACGCGAAGCTTCGCACCCCGGAGGGGTGCAAGCCGCCCCGGTCTTCTCGCACTCCTCCGGGGTGCTATCAACTACACATCGAATTCCGGTGGTCTTCGCTGCGCTACGACCACCGGCTACTTTCTGACAGCCCTTCAGGCTGATTCTTGTATGCCAACAACATCGAAAACACCCGGTAAGCGCACGGCGCGCATGACGCCGGCCAAGACGAATACGCGACGTCGCGCCGCAATCGAGAAACGACCAAGGGCGGCTACGCTTGTCACCGGCGGCACCGGCTTCCTCGGTGCGCATCTGGTGCGTCAGTTAGTTGCCGACGGCTCCAAAGACATTCGCGTGATGGCCACTTCTATTCCCGACTGGCTGGTCGGTTTGGGTGTGGAAACGTTTGAAGGCTCAATCACAGTTGAGGACGACGTCAAGAAGGCGGTCGAAGGAATCAGCGAGGTCTACCATCTGGCCGGCAAAGTCTCGCGTGAGCGTGAGGATGCGCGAGAGATGTACAAGGTCCACGTCGAAGGCACTCGATTGTTGTGTGACGCCGCGAAAGCCGCGGATGTAAAAACGATCGTGCTCGCCTCAACCAGCGGCACGATCGCGGTCACTGAAGACGGCGAAGGAATTCCGGACGAGTCCTATTCTCCGCCACTCGATATCATTTCACGCTGGCCTTACTACGCCAGCAAAGCTTATCAGGAGATGGCTGCGCTAGAGCGTTTCAACGGCAAGGGATTGCGGCTGGTTATCATGAACCCAAGCTTGTTGCTCGGTCCGGGCGATGATCGTTTGAGCTCAACCAAGATGATCCTCGACTTCATGGCCCGTAAGATCGGCGCGGTGCCAAATGGCGGTCTGAGTTTCGTGGACGCACGCGACGCCGCGCAGGCTTTTCGCGTTGGCATGAAGAAGGGTCGTCATGGCGAGCGCTATTTGATGGGCGCGGCCAATTGGACCTTTTCGAAATTCTT
>DASQKG010000395.1:0-7138 GCA_035630655.1 Pyrinomonadaceae bacterium | reverse complement strand
GAACGGCGCGCCGGTGGTCGGACTCAACGACTCCGGCGGCGCGCGCATCCAGGAAGGAGTCGTGTCGCTGGGCGGATACGCGGACATCTTTCTGCGCAACACACTCGCCAGCGGAGTGATCCCGCAAATCAGTTGCATCATGGGTCCGTGTGCCGGCGGCGCGGTCTACAGCCCCGCAGTCACAGACTTCAACATCATGGTCAAGGACACGTCGTACATGTTCATAACCGGACCTGACGTGATTAAGACCGTGACGCATGCGGACGTCACCAAGGAAGAACTGGGCGGCGCATTAACTCACAACCGCACCTCGGGCGTGGCCCACTTCGCAGCAGATTCAGATGAGCACGCGCTCAGGACAGTTCGGGAGTTGCTATCATTTATTCCGTCAAACAACCTGGAAGATGCGCCGCGAATTCAGACAACAGATTCTCCGGATCGCGCAGACTCAAGACTCAACAGCATCGTCCCTGAAGCGTCTAACCAACCTTATGACATTCGCGAAGTGATTAATGCGGTTGTCGACGAAGGATACTTTTTTGAGGTTCAGCAGCTTCACGCGCCGAATATTTGTGTAGGCTTTGCGCGTTTGGACGGACGACCGGTCGGCATTGTCGCAAATCAGCCGGCATTTCTCGCAGGGGTTTTGGACATTGACGCTTCGGTTAAGGCCGCGCGTTTCGTCAGGTTCTGCGATTGTTTCAACATCCCGATCATCACGTTTGAAGACGTTCCAGGTTTCCTGCCGGGAGTTTCACAGGAACACGGCGGCATCATTCGACATGGCGCAAAATTGTTGTATGCCTTTGCGGAAGCGACCGTGCCCAAGGTGACGGTGATAACTCGCAAAGCGTACGGCGGCGCATATTGCGTGATGTCTTCGAAGCACATTCGCACCGACGTAAATTTGGCCTGGCCTTCGGCGGAGATTGCAGTGATGGGCGCCGAGGGAGCTGTCGGAGTTTTGTATCGACGAGAAATTAGCGAAGCGAAAGACAAAGAAGCGGCGCGGCGTGCGCGCATCCTGGAATTAGAAGATAAGTTTGCCAGCCCTTACGTTGCTGCTGAACGCGGCTTCATCGACGAAGTGATCGAACCTTCTCAGACCCGGCCGAAACTGATCCGCGCCCTGGCACTACTTGAGAACAAGCGAGATACAAACCCACCCAAGAAGCATGGTAATATTCCGCTATAACTAAGGAGCGGGAGACATGGCTAGACATACTTCAAGAAGCACAAGAGGAGCTGTTGCAGGCCGGGTGCAAGTCAGGAATCCAGTTACGAAACGCTGGGTTAAGATCAGCACAAAAACTGGCCGAATCGTCAGCCAAAAAAAAACACCTGGCCCATATAAAGGTGTCAGAAAGAAGTGACGAATGCCTCTCCTGTTCTCCCCAACGTCCGAAGACATACTAGAGGGGCCTTTCAAACCCTATCCCCGCAATGCCTTTATGATGCTTCACAGCGGTACTAACGTTTCTGCCTCTGAAGCAAAAATAGATGCCGTTGTCTGTCGTTGTTTATCCAAGCTCAAGCACCCCATAAGGAAAGCTTCCCGGCAAAGGGGTACGAAGGACTATCTGGATAAGATCATCCAGCTCATTCGCGGATGTGGACTCGGAGTTGCAATCTTCTCCGAACTCACTCCGGCCGCTACGTTAGCTAATATCTTTTTTGAAATCGGCTTATGCGGCCTATTGGGTAAGCCGGTGATTCTCATCAAAACGGCTGACGCTAAGCCCCCGTCGGATTTTGTTCGCACTGAATGGATTTCATTCCAAGAACCAAACACAAACAAGCTCAGTCGAGACGTCAGGAGCCATGTAGATCAAATACGAGAGTTGGCAGATTATTATGAGAACTTAGGTGACCTTGCAATGGCAGCTGAGGATGTCGATTTGGAGCTGGCCTTTGAGAGGTATAGACAGGCTACGCTAATCATCGGGAAGAAAGCCGTAAGAAACAAGATTAGGAAGATTTTGATTAAACTAGGGGACTCTGGAAAATTGTCGTCGCTTCAGGCAAGTAGAACCCGCCTTCGTAAGTCAATTCAAGAATTTGATAAGTTACTTCCGAGATCTTGATTACAAGGATAGCGAAGCGTTAATCCTTTCGCGCGTAATAGCCTTCACGATAGAGCAGGCGCACTTTGCCTTTGCGCAGCTCCGGGTTGAGAATTTCAATCCGGATGCGACGGTAAGAACCGTCATGCGCGGCATTAGTTGGCGAGTAGCCGACGAGGTATTGAGATCGCAGCTCTTGATCGATTTGCGCAAATGCGAGTTTGAGTTCCTCGGGCAGCTTCGGAAAGAACGCGCGTCCGCCAGTATGATCGGACACTTTCTTTAATGCGCCCGAGTCCAGCTTCCCTTCCGGAAACTCTTCATCTCGAATTCCAATTGAATAAACCACGACATTTGTCTTCACTGCCATATCAATAACGTTCTGTCGTTTGATCGTGCTGCTGGTGTCGTCACCATCTGACAAGAGGATCACCGCGCGTCTGGTATTTTCCGGCGCATGGGAAACGTGGTTATCAATCGTCTCCCACATTGCGTCCCAGATGCCTGTGTATCCAGTTGAATCCTCTTCCTTTGACAAAGGTTCAAGATCATTTGCCTGTCGATACTGGTTCTGGGCCGACAACCCTCTGGTAACCCGTTCGATGGCTCGGTGAAGTTTGGCTAAGTCGTTGGTTAGGGCCTGTTCGATCTTCGGTTCACCGGTAAACGAAATGATTGCCGCCTGGTCCACGTCTGGTCGAATCACCTGATCGACAAACGCCAGCGCGGCGCGCTTTTCGTCGGCCAACACTCCCACCTGGGATTCGCTGGTGTCGATGAGGATCGCTAAAGAGAGTGGGCGATCTGTTTCGCGCTCGAAGATACTCACTGGCTGCGGCACATCGTTTTCAAAAATGCGAATGTCTTCAGCTCGCAGCGACGTTATGAAGTGGCGGTCCTTGTCCACCGCAGTGAATAGAGTGTTGACCAGATTGGTCTCTACCCGGACTATATCGGCGTCGGGTTCCGACTGACTAACTGCTGGTTTTTGATCTTGTGTGGGCGATGAGGACGATGAACCAACTATTCGCCTCCGCTGGGGCTGCGGCGTTGCAGTAGCTTGTGAGTTGGCGATTGGGAAAGTTGATAAAATCAGAACTGCAACCAGGATAAGCCTTGAAATTTGAATGTACATGTTCCCGCTACCAACGCAGTTTAGAGTTCAAGCTTTAGCTTGCCCCCACTAATCGCTATTCGGCGACGAAGCAACAAACGCAATCAAACGCCTACGTGCGTCAAAACTAATCTTGAACGGATGCAGAGCATCGCGTCCCAAAATCAAAGGCGCATCTTCATGAACTCCGAACAGAATATCCGTGGGGATTCGCCGCAGAACAAGTTCCCCGATGCTGATTGTCGTAGGCGAAACACGTCTCGAGCGGATAATGCCTCCGGCGATATCTCGGCCGCCGGCGTTGTTTACATTTTCCCGATTGTTACCGACTATCACCGCCTGCCGCTCATTTACCGCCAAACCAAAGCCGGATCCTGTATCGATCAGTGCCAGCCGTCCATCACCTAATCGCACAAACGGTCGCGCGTCGTTCTGTTTCCGGATCCAGGACACTACCGCACCTTCCGCCCCTGCCCGGCCCCCGGGTTGAATTTCATTTGCGTCGAACGCTTCAATCTGTTCGTTCGGCATATCGATCGAGTAACCCAAAGGCGCATAAGCTTGAGTAGGATCGAGTATGCCATCGATGTCTGGCGGCAAATTGGAAACTATTAGTGCAGTTTGGACTGATGGTAAGGCGTTGCCGCGTTCACCAACAGCCATTTGATTAATAACCGCTTCGCGATTTGAGACGATTCGAGAAGACGACAAACCGCCTACGTAAGTGGAAGGCACAGCCTTAGTCTGCAGCCTGATTTCCGTGACTACCCTTTGCGCAATCACATTCATTCCCGCGCCCGTGTCGAGGGCGAAAATGTATGGACCGCGACCGTTGAGCCAGGTCCGCAGCAGTAAGCCGCGTTCCTTCTCAACACGAAAGCGCGCCGGCAATGGTCGCGCTACAATCGCGCGACTCCCGTTCGCTACCGGCCGGACAATGGAGTTAGCGAAATGGGCAGCCCCTACGAGAGGAGCTGCCCACGCCATTGCTGCCAGAGCGCCCGAAGAAATGAAGAGCTTCGCCTTCATGCTCTGCACTTTCCCTTCGGATTACTTAGTAGCGACGATTGCGATTCCGCAGCTTATAAGTGTAGAGAGCCGAACCACCACCGCCGGCCAGTGCGCCAATCGCCGCACCTTTCTTGCCGCCGATGAGGCCGCCCACGATAGCACCGCCACCGGCGCCCATCGCTACCGTTAACTTGTCACGGTGTTTCTGCCAGAAGCTACGCTTGCGCGGCTGGGTCTGATAGTCGTAGTAGACCCTGCGAGTTGCCGTCGAGTTGCGCGCATAGCTGCGACCAGTGTTTCTGTAGACTACGCGCGACTGGGTCGGCGCAACAGACTGATAGCCGGCGACGCCACCCTGACAAGCTTGCACGCCATCGGCAAAGCCGCTTTTATAAGCCGTCTGCTCCGTAGCGGTAGTGAACTCAGCCGGCACGTAACTATCACGGCTGGCGAGATTGTCGCGGCTGGCGAGGGTTGGTTGATACTGCGCATACTGCGCGTCCGTAGGTCTTGCGGTCTCTTGCGCAGCTGTTTGGCTTACGGGAGCGTTGCTCCTCGAGTGCATCACAAACGCACCGACAGATCCGCCGATTAGGGCAGCAACCAGGGCTACCGGCAGTAATTTATTAGTCATAATCATCGCTTGAATCTCCTTGCTTAATCTTGTTCGCGGCGTTTGCCACAGAAGGTTTCAGCAATCACTGTTCCGTATGAACAAAGGTTTTTCCGATAGCGATAAGTCTATTCGTTTTCGATGCGTATTACAGGGCGTTGCGAGAATCGCAAGGAGATCACAATCGAAAGCCAACATTGCACAAGTAGATGTCTACCCGATATGGAGTTACGCGCTATTCGATATCCAACGCGACGAAGAATTAGGATTACCAGGATTGAAAATGAAAAGGCCAGGGATAATCCCCGACCTTTTCGAATGACAAACGTTCCTGTCTGATAGAGAAAACGTCTTAGGCCGCTTTGGCCATTGGTACTGTCTTATTTTCTTTCAGAAGCTCCAATGCCTTTTTCATCTGTAGATCTTCGGCCGGCGGCTTCGCCAGATTCGGATCCTGTCCCTCGTTTGGACTGACGTTAGGCTGCCTGTTCGCGGCGTCGTCGTCATTTCCGGTAAGGTCTTCCGGGTCGATCGCTTCGGCGAGCTCGGGGCGCTTCACTTCGACTGAAGGCGTTACCCCTGAGCGATTACGCTCTTCTCCGAGAAACGGCTTGCCGCTTGCCGATGCCCATTTGACCGTAGTCAGCAACAACCCATCGCCCCCTCGCAGCGTGAAAAGCTGTTGTTCGGCGCCAGCGCCGAAACTCTTTTCACCCACGACCTGCCCACGGTTACGTTCCAACAAAGCAGACGCGACCACTTCCGCAGCGCCGGCAGTTCCCGCGTCAATCAATGCGATCACGGGGCCTGAGAAAATCGCAGCCTTCGGGTCAGCCGCGAAGGTTTTCAAAGTCTTGCCTTCCCGTCCGGAAGTTTGGGCCAGCATCCCGTCCTTGATGAACAGATTGGCAACGGCCACTGCTTCATCCAGTGAACCTCCGGCGGTGCCTCGCATGTCGACAACCATCTTCTGTGCGCCTTGCTTGCTCAATTCCTGCACGCGCGCACGAACGTCGGCGCCCTCACCTGGCGCAAAGCTGTTAATACGAACAACGCCAACGCGGCCCGCCTCCATCCTGGCTTCCGCAGCGGGCGATCTAAACGAGCCTCTCTTTACCGCCAACGTGAGCGGACGAACGTTGGCTCGAAGAATGCGAAGTTTGACTTCAGAACCGGGCGCGCCATTCAACAACTGTTTCGCGTCGTACAATGAGATATCGCGCGTCGCTTTCCCGTCTATGTACTCGATAATGTCTCCGGCCCTCACACCCGCCTGGTCTGCCGGCGAACCCTTCATCGGAGCTATCACATACAAATACGACGCGACCTGCGAAAGCTCGGCGCCGATCCCGGCCTGATTGCTTCGCGCCTCGTCATTAAACTGCCGCACCTGATCAGGTGTTAGGTAAGTCGAATATGGGTCGAGCCCATACGCCAGGCCCCGAAGAGCTCCGGCGCGGACCTTCTCCATGTTCGGTTCATCCACGTAATCATTTTGGATGTGCTGAAGCACGCTCTCAAAAATCTTTAACTGGGCGTTTGGATCGTTCGCCGGTTGCTGCGCTCGAGTAGAAATCCAGCCGCCGACAACCGTGTAAATTGCCAGCGTGGCGGAGAGGAGAATCAGTGCAAACTTGGTGCGAAATGACATTAGTTACCTCGTGTTAATGCAGTCAAAACATCGGCTCAAAAATCCCACCGAAGACGAGCTTTTAACCGACAGGTCGTATCATACAGACGGTTAGTAAAGGGCGCAACCTTACTTTATTGGGCATTTGCTCAGGCTTTTCTCGATTTTACTCGCCCGATTGACTGCGCCGTCCGGGCCATTTACGCTAACCTGACATTATGGAAAGCAGTTCGAAAGAAGACGACATCCGCGCACCGGTGGTTGCTCTGGATCTGGGTCAAAAACGTGTGGGCGTCGCCGTTTCAGACCCCTTGGCAATTTCGATTACCAGACTGCCGGCACTTCCCCGCTCCAACTGGAAACAACTCCTGAAAGATGTCGTCCATTTAATCCAACGCTTTGACGCTAAAACAGTGGTAATTGGTTTACCGCTCCGGCTAAATGGTTCGACCGGAGACGCTGCGATCGCGGCCACCCAGACAGCCGAGAAATTTGCACGCTCACTGGAGCTGCGCGTTTACCTCCAGGATGAGAGGCTGAGTTCCGTTGCTGCCGAGGAAAATTTGCGTGACGCTGGGCACAACCGCACCGAGATCGCCGAGATGGTGGATAGCGAGTCGGCGGCGATTATCCTTAGAGACTTTCTGCAGGGAAACCAGAAGCGAGTTCTTCTGCGCTCTTAAACAAGTTCATTAACTAATCCCGTT
>DASQKG010000394.1:0-5387 GCA_035630655.1 Pyrinomonadaceae bacterium | reverse complement strand
CACTGTGATTGACTCGAAACTGGTCTGGCAAGCTAACGACGAACTTGCAGGTGAGCAGAAACCTTCAATGCAACTTGAGCGAGGTCGTTTTCTTGAGGGGATACTGATGCCGCCGGACCTGCGCACGCAGCTATATAGTCGAGCGCCTTTAGTGATGATGTTGGATTCCACGACCGCCAGGATTCATTGGGAAATGGTCGCACAACCGGCAACGGGCATGAGTTTGGCAGGCGGCACGGCCCCAACCGCTAACGGCGGACGTTTCGAATACGCGGACGATTTTCTGGGGACCACTCGAGGACTCACACGACAACTCCGCACTAACTTCGCGCCCCCGCCGGAGCCGCCTCCCCCGCCGCAACACACGCTGAGAGTGCTCGTGGTAGCTGACCCGGCTGCAGACGCGCATTTACCGGGCGCACAGGAGGAGGGTGCGATGGTTGCCGACTTGTTTGAACGATACAATGTCGTCAAAGGAAAAGATGCATCCGCAACCCGCGTCCAGGTGAAACGACTGTTTGGACCAATCGAAGCTACCCGCACCAACGTCCTGCGGGAACTGATGATTCGTCCTTACGACGTGCTCCATTTTGCCGGCCATTGTGTGTTCCATTGGGAAGGCAACCCAACTCTCTCGGGCTGGATCTTCAATGCCGCGAAGAAGGAGTTGCTGACTGCCAATGAACTCTACCGCATCGATCGAATTCCGAAATTCGTGTTTTCAAACGCATGCGAATCAGGCATCACTCCCGATCGTTCGCAGGAACGCAACGACAGACTGGCGCCCAGTTTTGCGGAGGCGTTTTTTGCACGTGGTGTGGCAAACTTTGTCTGCACGGCCTGGCCGGTGGATGACGAGGCTGCGCGGACTTTCGCCTTGACCCTTTACGGCGGTCTCCTGGGAATTAATGAAAATACCGGCGTGGGCGATGGAGAACCGCTTCCTATGCACGTCGCAATCAGGGAGGCGCGGCTGGCAATTGCGGCAACGCCAAACGGGAGGACAACCTGGGGAGCCTACCAACACTACGGAAATCCGTATTTCCAGTTTTTGTTTCGCGAGTCGAACGGAAAGGCGCCGCGGACTGCAAAGCGTACCGGCCGCGCCGCTTCGAAGAAAAAGAAAAGCGGTGCAGTGAGCAGGAAGAAAGCCGCGAAGAAGACCACGGCCAAGCGCGCCTAGGAGGGGATGAAATTCGACATCTGTCTTGCCCCAACGGGGCTGCGGCTTACAGCCCAGGGTTGCCGCGCTTTGGCGGCTACCCTGGGACAGTGGAAGATAGAAGTCTCAACCGCAACGCGATTGTGTCAACGATCGGGTTCTTAAAGCAGCCACAACCGCGTTGCGGTTGTTGAATCAAAATCCTGGCCTTTCCCAGGGTAGCCACCAAAGCGCGGCAACCCTGGGCTCTACAGACGTAGCCCCGTTGGGGCATCAGCAAACAACTGGGCCATAAATAGTTTTCAGAAGCGTGAATCATCTTCTTTGGACAACCTGGCCGAAACTATGACGGCGCCACTAAAACCACAATCCGTTGGCGAACTCGCTGCTCACGTAGGCGGCCGCGTAGTTGGTGATGAGAATGTCGTGATTAGCCGGATCGCCAATCTCGAATTGGCGGGCGAGAACGAAATCGCGTACGTGGATGATGAGAAGTTTTTTGAAGCCGGAAAAGCGAGCCGGGCATCGTGCCTGATTGCGCCCAGGGAATTCACCGCCTTGATGAATGGCGCCGGGCCGGCGCTAATTGAAGTAGCAAAACCGAAGCTTGCCTTCTCGCTAATCGCCAGTCTTCTGCATCCGCAAAAGCGTCGCGAGCCAACCATTCATCCCACCGCAGTTATTTCCGAAAACGTTGACATTGATCTCACGGTTTATATCGGCCCACATGTTTCAGTCGGCGAAGGAGTGCGCATCGCTGCCGGCACGCGTGTCGAAGCCGGGGTGTCTATTGGCGATCGAGTGACGGTGGGCCATGACTGTGTGCTTCATCCCGGTGTTGTCCTTTATGACGATGTGCGCGTCGGCGATCGGGTGATTCTCCACGCGGGCGTTTGCATCGGCGCCGACGGGTTTGGTTATGTGCGCGACGACATGGGCTATCAGAAGTTTCCCCAAGTGGGCACGGTTGTCATTGAAGACGACGTCGAGCTGGGCGCGTACACCTGCGTGGATCGCGCTGCGTTGGGCCAAACGCGGATTGGGCGCGGCACAAAGATCGATAACATGGTCCACGTGGGCCACAACTGCGACGTCGGCGAGCGCGTGATCATCGCCGCGCAAACCGGCATCAGCGGCAGTGTTACCATCGAAGACGACGTTGTGATTGGGGGGCAGGTTGGCTTTGGCGATCACATACTCGTGCAAAGCGGCGCGGTGATTGGTTCCAAGGCCGGCATTCTGCCAGGCAAAATCGTACGCCCGGGCGTTTGGTGGGGAATACCGATTCAGCCGCTGGATGAATACAAACGCATGAACGCGCATTTCGGTCGCTTGCCGCAAATGCGCGAAGAGATCAAGGAACTGCGAAATGAGTTGGAGGAACTGAAGAAAAACCAGCGCCCAACCCGCGGAGCGGGTGACAGCATAGAGCCTGGGGTGAAGCGCAGCGGAACCCCAGGTAAAGATTTTTAAAATACTTTTCTAGCCCGCGGAGCGGGCGGCACAAAGACCAGATGGAAATAAGACACCTACTCAGGTCGCAAGCAAACGAGATATTCAACATGCTTAGAACAAATGGCTGGGATCCGAGCGATTTTGAATGGCGGGACGTTCAGGGCTACGCGTCCAACGAAACCATCTCAAAGCCAGTTCACAAATCTTCGGGACATTTTTTTAGCTTCGACAATGGTGAGGGCAATGTTTATTCAAGCTTCTCACCGGGAGCCCAAAAGACAAGTGAATCAGCAAACCTCGGTGAGTTTGATGCTCAACTAACGGGCTGGCTCTTTGGCTTGGCTATTTGAAGAGAGAAATAGATGCGCCCGACCTCTGGAACTCTATATCGCAGGGAACTGATCTCATTGACTCAGCGGCCTCCGATACGCCAAACACACCTTTCACCCCTGACGAAAAGAAGTACATTCTTTCTGGATTGAACGAAATCAAGCAGTACTTTTTGACGGCACACAAGCTCGACTCAGAGTTAGTTGAAGGTCGTATAAATTACTTAATAGAGGCTTCAGAAAGGTTAGGACGGAAAGATTGGAAGAACCTCTTGCTTGCTACGCTTATCAGCATCATCGTCAGTGCTGCATTTCCCCCTGAAATGGTTCGAGAGTTATTCATTTTTGTGGGAACTGTTTTGCGTCAGATCTTAGAAACGCCGCTTCTATTGCAGCCGTAGGCTGGCAACGAATCCAGGGCTGTCGCCCGCTCCGCGGGCTAGGTTATTTCAATCGGGGTTTCCTGGGGTTCCGCTACGCTCCCCCCAGGCTCTACGCTCCCGGCTGCTTCGCAGGCTCAGAGTTGTTTCAGCAAGCCAGCCCGAAGATCCGCGAGTTTACGGAAGCGCCGCAAGAATGTGTTCCGCCGCTCGTTCCGACGCGCCGCCCTCGCCCAGTTGATGGGCCACCTCGCCTAAGGTCTCTCGCATTGCAGCATTTCGTTTCGCGTCGAGTAATGAAAGCAGTTCGGCTGCCAGGGTCTCGCCATTTAGATCACTCTGCATTAGTTCGTTAACCACGCGTTCGCCAGCTACCAGATTTACCAGACCAAAGTGATCGACGTTGATGAGCCGGCCCAGCGTGTGCCAGTTTACAGCCGACTCTTTGTAAACGATTACCATTGGTGTGCCGAGGATCGCGGCCTCCAATGTCGCAGTCCCACTGGCAATTGCAGCTACGTCTGAAGCGGCGAGTGCCTCGCGAGATTGTCCGGCCAGGATATGAAGCAGAGAGGGTAAGGGCTCGGGTGTCGTCCTTTGAGCCCGCACGATGTCTCTAATTTCATCCGATGTGCGGCTGGGTGCTACCACCACCACGAATTGAACGTCGGGCCGCCGGGCTGAGATCAGCGCCGCCGCCTCCAGCATTGGTGGCAGAATGCGTTCCACCTCCTTGCGCCGGCTGCCCGGAAGAAGGGAAATGATCGGCAACTTCGCATCCAGTTTCATCTGACGGCAAAACTCGGCACGACTGAGACCAGCCTTAACTTCGCCGGCGAGAGGGTGGCCTACAAACTCAACGTGATCGATTCCTTCTTCGGCGTACCAATCTTTCTCAAAAGGAAGAATTGAAAGCAGGAGATCGACGTCGCGTCGGATGTTGCGCGTGCGATATGAGCGCCAGGCCCACAGTTGCGGGCTGATGTAATAGATCACCTTCAGACCATCGCGATGAAGCGCGCGTGCCAGTCGCAGATTAAACTCGGGCCAGTCAACCAGAATCACAGCGTCCGGCTTTTGCTCCCGGGCTGCTTGCTTCAGAAGTTTATAAGCGCGCCAGAACTTCGAGATGATCCGGCCAACTTCCACCAGGCCCATTATCGCGAGGTCGTCGGAGTTAACGGTAGTGTCGACTCCGGCGGCGCGCATTAATGGACCAGTGGCGCCGAAGAACTCAAAAGTCGTTTCCGGTTCGGCCTCACGTAAGGCGTTCACGAGCGATGCCGCGTGTGCATCACCAGAAGGCTCCCCGGCAACGATCATTAGTCGACGCGTTTTCATCGGTGCGCATGATAGCAAGACCAGGAGGCGGTAGGCAGGAGGCAGGAGGCGGAAGGCAGGAGGGCAAAAGGCAGAAGGCAAAAGGCAGAAGGCAGAAGGCAGGTAACGGTCATCGATAGACTCTGAATAGTTAGAGGTTGGGAAGGTGGGCATGCCCCCGCTCTTCGTTAGTTATCGCAGTTCATGAAAGCAATTCAGAATGGTAGCGCGTGGTTCTGAGCGCGCTCAATCTTTCATGGTTGGATATTCGTAACGAAGAGCGGGGGCAAGCCCGCCTTCCCGACCTCTAACTGTTCAGAGTCTGCCGATTACTGTTGTCAGTCTTGTGCCTACTGCCTTTCGCTTACTGCCTTCTGCCGCCTGCTTCCTGCCGCCTGCCTCCCTTTTCGTGCTAGCATCCGTGCGCAATCAAAAATCAGGCGCGCACGAGCAAGTTTCCCCTAACTCCTTCGGTGTTCGCCGTTTCGGCCGGAGGGCTTCATTCTCTTTTGCGCACCGCTTTTTACTCCAGCAGGCCACTAACCATTCTCCTGTTTACTCTCGCGATCACGATCGGGGGCGGAGACGCATTCATCGCGCGCGCGCAGCAAACCAATCCTGTCGATCGGAAGGTTACAAACCCGATGACCGACACGCCCAACGTCAATCCCTTAACGCAGGACCAGCCAATCCGGCAGCCTGCGCCCCGCGGTCAGGGTGAACCGGCTGCAACTACCGATA
>DASQKG010000393.1:0-3519 GCA_035630655.1 Pyrinomonadaceae bacterium | reverse complement strand
AACCTAAGAAAGTGGCGCTCGTGGCTTGCATGCGCAAGCTACTAACGATCGTCAACGTCATGATCAAGACGAATACAAAATGGCAACTTGCACAGAAATCCGCTTGACAAGAAACACAATTGCTCGCGGGTAGCGGGTGGGCTCCTAGATTGACGCCTGTTGATTTTTGTTTGGATTTCCAATTGGTTTCTCACGATACAGTCAATCGGCATTTGGCAATCGGCAATGGGCAATGCTGAGACCCACCCGCTTGCTACCGGGAGGTGGTACTGACTTCATTGCTCCCCGGTCCTTAGCATCCGTTGCTACCCCGAGGCGTCAGGGTCCTGTCAGAGCCCGGGACCGGATTACCGTGGCTTAACCGAAATCATTGTTGCATGGTCCCCGGGATGATATACGTGTCGCAGAAAAGGCAGGGTCGATGATGGGAGGAGGATTCGAATGATGAGCTTTAGAGATTCTCAACCAGGGCTTCGGCAGTATCTGGCGTTCGCGAGTCTTCTTTTTATGGTCGTTTTCCACAGCCACCCGGCGCTCGCGGGGACCCATCACGCCCTTCAGGAGCCTGTCAAAAAGCCTGCGCCTGACGCCGTTACAGAGCCCCCGCAAGACGCCGACGCGATGGACCAGCTCAGGAGAAGTGTTCGGCGACTAACGGCTGAGGTCGAGAGATTGGCAAACAGGGTTTCCGATCTCGAAAAGGAGCGCCTGTTTGATGTTACGCGGGTACTTCTGGTGGGCGAAGAACAACGCGCGGAGGCGTTGCAGACGCGATTGCGAGAGAACGTCGAGCGACAGTTTGCTCTCCAGGCACGAATAGAACAGGTTGACATTCAACTGAGGCCTGAAAACATCGAACGCATGTTTATAGGAGTCGGGATGGTGCGCCCGGAGGAGGCGCGAGACACTGTGCGGCGGAGGCTGAGTTTTGAAAAGCAGGGTCTGCTCGCCCAATTGGAATTGGTGCGCCAGGAACGAAATCGATTTCAGTCGGCGTTGGCTACGGCCGATATAGCGATTCAGCGTTTCCGGCTTAGGCTGAGCGGTGTAGGTCAGCGCTAATCGTGTGAAAGGTTTGCCCGAGTTCGCATCGCCGGACCGCAATGTTATCTTAAGTCCTCGGATGGAAACCACCAGTATGCCGATCACGTTCACAGACAGCCGTGCTGCTCTCGTTGTTGCGCACCCTGGCCACGAGCTGCGCATTTATCAATGGCTTCGTTTAGCGCGTCCACTTTGTTTCGTTTTGACCGACGGCTCCGGAAATGCCGGCAAATCAAGATTACACGCCACTACAAATATTCTCGAGCCCGTTGGCGCGCGGCGAGGTGGCGTCTATGGACGGTTGACCGACCCGGCCATTTATGCGGCGATGCTGGAAGGTGACGTCGATCTTTTTGTCGGTCTTGCAAAGGAGATAGCACGGGAACTGGCCGAGGAAGAAATTGATTACGTTGTTGGTGACGCCATTGAGGGCTACAACCCGGCGCACGATATATGTCGTTTCTTGATTAACGCAGTCGTAGAAAACGTAAACCGTCAGCGACAACAACCTATCCTGAATTTCGAGATCTTCCTGAGTGGAGAAACAAACAATGATTTGAAAAAAGGTCCCGGCGATATTTGGTTAGAGTTAGATGAAGAAAGCTCTACGAAGAAGCTAACTGCTGCGCGGGCATATGTGGAGCTGGCGGCTGATATTGATCAAACGTTAACGCGCGAAGGGATGCAAGCAATTCAAATTGAGCATTTGTGTCTTGCTTCCTCCAAATGGGATGGCGCTTCAGAAACTCCCTATTATGAGATCCATGGTGAGAGGCAAGTTGCCGCCGGACACTACGACCAAGTTGTTAGATACCGGGCACATATTCGCCCGATCGCTGACGCATTAATGAGATGGGCCAGCAACAGCTGAGGACCTGTCTGCCTGTTCTGACTTCACAACCGTCTTGACATAAACCGCTTTGCCTACTCCTTTGACGAAACCCCTGCCGGATGTTTTTCCCTTTGCCGACTATTTAGGCAAGCGTTTTGATTGTAAGTACATCATCGGCGTGGGCGAACTAGCGGCCGACAGCCTCGTAGATTTTTATCCTGAATTTGAGGTCATAGGAATTGTACACGCGTCAAATGTGGATCCTTACCACCGGCAATATGAGTTTGGCACATGGCTCGGTTGGGACCAGCAAAGCTCAACCGGGATTCCATTAGAGAACCATATTCTGGAGCGTGCGATCATTGTTTGCACTATGGCAATGGATCGCCTCGAAACTTCAGTTGAGCTTTTGCAGATGCTGAAAGATTGGCTCAACTATGCGCCCGTTTGTCTTTTGAGCATTTCTGAAAACGATTTGATGCGGTTGAGCAAAAGTGTCACAGGCTTCCAGGAGGTTCATTGTGGAAAACCCCAACTGTCAGAAGTTGAATGCCTCCTGA
Source organism: Pyrinomonadaceae bacterium (assembly GCA_035630655.1). Classification (GTDB taxonomy): domain Bacteria; phylum Acidobacteriota; class Blastocatellia; order Pyrinomonadales; family Pyrinomonadaceae; genus PSRF01. The sequence goes on along the minus strand of DASQKG010000393.1, from coordinate 1,083 downwards.
GAGCGGCAGGCTTTAATGTCGAGTTTATTGGCTTAACCGCAAGTGACAGTATCAACTATGAAAAACGGACCATTCTCGCGGTGATGACAAGTAGTGAACGCACCGCGACGGCCAAACAGACCGGATTGAAGACTCCCTCGGATTTCCGTGTGGTCGCATTCATGGCGGCTTACAACGAAGAAGACATCATTGTTAAATCAATCCAAAACTGGACCGACCAGGGAGTCGAGGTGCACGTTCTTGAAAACTGGTCTACCGACGGAACATATGAGCTGGCTAAGGACTTAGAGCGACGCCTTCCCGTTACGGTTGAAAGATTTCCGGCCGATGGGCCATCGAAGTATTTCGATTGGAGCGCGATGCTCGAACGAATTGAAGCATTGGCCAGGGAAATCGCAGCCGATTGGTTTGTCCGGCGTGGCGCCGACGAAGTGTTGGTGTCTCCCTGGCCGGAGGTAAGTTACAGAGACGGTCTTTATCTTTTGGATCTGGCAGGCTATAACTGTGTTGATCACACGATTATTAATTTTCATCCTGTCGACAACGAGTTTAAGGCTGGTATGGACCACGAAGCGCATTTTCAGCATTTCGAGTTCGCCACACACCCGGCCCACTTTCAGCAGATAAAAACTTGGAAGAATGACGGGCCGCCGATTTCCATGGCTGAATCCGGAGGTCATGATGTGAAATTCGCCGGACGCCGCCTGTATCCTTTCAAGTTTTTGTTAAAACATTACCCAATGAGGTCGCAAGAACACGGCGAAAAGAAAATATTCCGCGAACGGAGAACCAGATGGAATCCCGAGGAGAAGGCCAAAGGCTGGCACAATCAGTATGACCAAATCGAGAAGGACCATTCGTTTGTTCTCGCACCATCGGCGCTGACTACTTTCGATGAGAGTTTTTGTAATACCTACCTGATAGAGCGACTTTCGGGCGTGGGCGTGATTAGGCCTGAAAAAGAGATCGAACAGAACCTTAACCCCGCAGTTCAGGAACTGACGCTGAAACTGGCCCAAAGAGATGCGGAGCTTAAACGAATCACCGACTCCTTCGATGTGATTAGAACTGAAAGGAAGATCG
>DASQKG010000392.1:0-25877 GCA_035630655.1 Pyrinomonadaceae bacterium | reverse complement strand
CATCGATGTCGGCAGCCCAGGCGGCGGTGAAGTTTCCATTCAAGATCGTCGCCGGCGGCGTTCGTTTGCTGAAACAAGAAAGCGCCGACAAATTCACAGACGTATCAGCGCAAACAAAGTTGCCGGCGACGATCTTGAATGGAAACTTCACCGCCGCCTGGGCTGCCGACATCGATGCCGATGGCGATCTTGACGTCGTGATCGGTGCGGAAAAGCCCGAAGCAGCAGTTTTGCGAAACAATGGTGATGGCTCCTTCGCGGAGATCCATCCGTTCGGCGGAGTTTCCCAACTGCGCAGCTTTGTTTGGGCAGACATTGATGGGGATGGCGATCCGGATGCAGGCCTGATTGACGACACGGGCAAGCTGCGTTTCTTTGCTAATGAGCGCAGCGGCCAATTCCAGGAGCGCGCCGTGCCGGGCGGTCTCGAAACTGTCAAAGCAATTAGTGCGGCCGACCTTAATAGCGATGGTCTTTTAGATCTCGTAGCAGTGCAGGGTAACGGGAGCATTGTCCGGATATCCGATCGGAACGAAGCACAAAATTGGGAGACGGCTGAAATTGCAACTTTCGCCCCCTCCCAACTCGCAGAACCGTTTCGCTTGCGGCTTGCTGACCTCGACAATAACGGCGGCCTGGATCTCTTGTTGGCATCAACAGGGCCGTTTTCAAAGACGGTAGGCGGATTGATTTGGCTGAGCGACGAAAAAGGAAATCTGAAGCAACTGGCTGAACCGGCCGGCGGGGCGCGGTGCTTTGAAGCGATGGATCTGAATGGGGACGGTCGACTCGATCTAGTTGGCTTCTCGCCCCAGGGTGACCCTTACCAAGCCATCAATCGCGGTACGAAAAACTATCACTGGCAAGCAATCCGTCCGCGTGCTGCCCAGACCACGGGCGATCAGCGCATCAACAGTTTCGGCATCGGCGGCGAGATGGAAATCCGTGCCGGCTTGCTCGTGCAAAAGCAATTAGTTACGGGTCCGGTTGTTCACTTTGGTCTCGGAGATCAAACAGGCGCCGATGTGGTACGAATCGTCTGGCCCAACGGAGCGGTGCGCGCTGAGTTTGAAACAAAAGGGGATCAAACCATCCTCGCCGAGCAGCGCTTGAAAGGCTCATGTCCTTTTCTCTTCGCTTATAACGGCAAGGAGATGAAGTTTGTCAAAGATGCCGCGCCCTGGGGTTCGGCCATCGGCCTGCGCATCAACACTTTGGGCACCGCAAAAGTTGAAGCCACCGAAGAGTGGTACAAGATTGGTGGCGACGAGCTCGTCCCACGCGACCGTTATTACGATCTGCGCATCACAGGTGAGCTCTGGGAAACCTACTACTACGATCAGTTGGCCTTGATGACCGTGGACCATCCAACCGGGACGGACATTTTCGTCGATGAACGGTTTGTTATTCCGCCGGCGAAACTCGCCATCACGACTGTCGAGACGCCGCACAAGATTGCGAAGGCAGTGGACGACAATGGCAACGATGTTACGGACATTGTCAGCGCTCTTGACGAGAAGTATCTCGACAACTTTGGACGCGGACGCTATCAAGGTGTGACTCGCGATCATTTCATCGAACTCGATCTCGGCGAGGCCGCGCCGCAAAGTGGCCCGCTTTGGTTGATTGCCAAAGGCTGGATGCACCCGACCGACTCTTCGATCAACGTTGCCATCAGTCAGGGTCAGGAAGTTCGCGCGCAGCCGTTGAGTATGGAAGTTCCCGATGGCAAAGACGGCTGGATTGTCGCCCAGCCAAACCTGGGTTTTCCTGCCGGCCGTAAGAAGATTTGCCTATTTGATTTGGCCGGTGTGTTTCGTCCGGGCTCACCTCGCCGCTTGCGGCTGCGAACTAATCTGGAGATCTTCTGGGACTCTATCGAGTGGGCCAAGGGCCTTCCCGATACGCAGTTGAAGACGATCCGAGTTGGTCCGGCCACGGCTGACCTGCACTATCGCGGTTACTCTGTGATCGAGAAGTCGACTGCTTCTTCGCCTGAGGTACCGAACTATAGTCAGTTTTTTTCCTCGAAACAGATCTGGCGCGATCTGATCGGATACTACACGCACTTCGGCGACGTGCTCGAACTTCTCGGAAACGTAGATGACCGCTACGTGATCATGAATGCAGGCGATGAGATATCTCTGCGTTTCCCGGAGCAACCGCCGCCACCCGCCGGCTGGGTACGCGACTATGTATTCATCGGCGACGGCTGGATCAAAGACGGCGACTACAACTCAACTTTTTCAAAGACAGTTTTGCCATTGCCGTATCGCGCGAAGAACGAATACACGACGCTTCCGGGCAGACTCGAGGACGAGTGGGTTTACAAAAAGCATCCAGAAGACTGGCAGAAATATCACACTCGTTATGTCACGCCTGAGGTTTTCCAGAATGCTTTGAGGACTAGATAGTGAGATTTTCGGAAGGGCACTTTCACCAAACAACGATATTTTGAAACCAATACTTTAACCGTGCAGAGTCCTGAGATGACCCCTAATCGTTCGGTAAGATTTGTGCTCCTTGTCGTGTTTTTGGCGCTGCTGGCCACGCCTCTCGTTCTCAAACGTTTAGAGGCCCGCCGCGAAGCCGGCAAGTCAAAATTGGAAGCCAGCCAGGCGCTCACACGCTACGGTTTTCATTTTCAGGAAGTGGCCCAGGCCTCAGGAATAAATTTTGTTCATCAAGCTCCCACGCTGGATCAAAAGCTTAATCACATAATGCCGCAGGTTGCCTCGATGGGCGCGGGTGCTTCCGTTGTCGATTTTGATCGTGACGGTTGGCAGGACATTTATCTCACCAACAGCGGTGAGGGCAGCAAGAACTGTTTGTATCGAAACTCCGGCGACGGCAGCTTCAAAGATGTTGCCGGCGAGCTGGGCATTGCTGATGTTAACCAGCAGGGAACCGGGGTCTCAATGGGTGCGGTGTGGGGCGATTACGACAACGACGGCTACGAGGATCTTTTCCTTTACAAGTGGGGACGGCCGGAGCTGTTTCACAACGACAGCGGCCGCGGTTTCTCGCGTATCACTGACCAAGCTGGACTGCCTGCGTGGGTGAATGCCAACACAGCGATCTGGTTTGACTACGACAGCGATGGACTGCTCGACCTCTTTGTTGGTGGTTACTATTCCGAAGCCATTGACCTCTGGCATTTGCAGACGACGAAGATGATGCCGGAGAGTTTCGAGTATGCGAAGAACGGCGGACGAAAGTATCTCTTTCGTAATCTCGGCAGCGGAAAGTTTGAAGAGGTCAGCGCCAGGCTTGGCATTGACAGTCGTCGCTGGGCCCTTGCGGCCGCCGCCGGTGACTTAAGAGGCAGCGGCCGGCAGGATCTGTTCATCGCAAACGACTATGGCGTTTCCGAGTTGTACTTCAACGACGGAAAACAATTCCGAGAAGTCGGTGAGCAAACCGGCGTCGGCTTTGCTCCCAAGAGCGGGATGACAGCCGCGTTTGGCGACATTCTGAATCAGGGCAAGTATGCCATCTACGTCTCGAACATTTCTGAAGACGGTGTGCTCATCCAGGGCAACAACCTCTGGGTGCCTCAGGAAGGTACATCCGGCGACGGCCTGCGATATGAGAATCTGGCCCGGGCTTTGGGCGTTGAAATGGGCGGATGGAGCTGGGGAATGCAGTTTGGCGATCTCAACAACGACGGCACGCTGGACGTCTATCTAACCAACGGATACGTCTCGGCTGATTTAAACAAGAGCTACTGGTACGACTTTTCCAAAGTTGCCGGTGGCAATAGCACGATCATCAGTGACGCCGCAAACTGGCCGCCGATGGAAGGTCGCAGTTTGTCGGGTTACCAACAGAAGCGCGTTTGGCTCAACGACGGAGCCGGCAAGTTCAACGACGTAGCGCAGGCCGTCGGAGCAACCGATACCTACGATGGACGTTCCGTCGCCCTCGCCGATTTGTGGAATCGCGGCGTGCTCGATGTGATTGTTACCAACCAGCGCGGGCCATTGCTGATCTACAAAAATACAGTGGCGCCGGAAAACAAATGGATCGACTTTGAGCTGGAAGGCTCGGCCAGTAACCGCAGCGCGCTGGGGGCCGAAGTGAAGCTGTTCTGGAATGGCCGGCAGCAAGTGCAGACGGTTTCCGGAGGGAGTGGCTTTTGTGCGCAGAATCAAAGGCGTCTGCATTTCGGCGTGGGCCGGGATGCACAAATTGAAAAGGCGGTGGTTCGCTGGCCATCTGGAAAAACTCAAACTATTGAAAGTCCGGTGATGGGACAGGTCAACAAGATTAAGGAGGCTGCATGAGTCAGTCTTCCGGCGAGTCTGCTATCAACCGGCCGCTCGAAGTGGGCAAGCCGCGACGGATTCGTTTCGACAATCGTTATGTCGCTCCACTCTTTATCACCTTCATCCTCTTGGTCGGTCATCTTTCCTACGGCATCCTCGAAAGCTATGACAAGACGGCGCTGGCGATCGCCGCGGCCATCATTACGGAGTTAGTCCTCGGTCGTATCTTTTTCGGGAAGTGGCTTAATCTTGCCAGTGCGTACATCACGGGAATCAGCGTTGGCATACTGGTCCGATCGCCGGCTTACTGGCCTTTTCTCTTGTGCAGCGTGATCTCGATAATGTCGAAGTATGTCCTGCGGGTGAAAGGGCGCCACATCTGGAACCCATCCAACTTCGGCATCGCAGTGTTGTTGTTTCTCGCGCCGGAGACAATGGCTATCCTGAGCATTCAATGGGGCAACAATCTGTTGCCGATCGTGGTCATCTGGACTTTGGGTTCGATCATAATCTGGCGCGCGCGCCGTTTTCACATCAGCGCCACCTATGTGGTTTCGTTCTTCCTGTTTGCTTTCCTGCGCAGCTGGATTACAGGCCATCCGTGGCAGTCGGAAGTGGCGCCGATTACGGGACCGATGTATCAACTGTTTGTGTTCTTCATGATTACCGATCCGAAGACGACTGTGCGAACTCGGATTGGTCAATGCATCGTTGCCTTTTGTGTAGCGTTGGTTGAGTTTCTTCTGAGATTGAATCAGGTTGTTTACGCGCCGATATACGCGTTGTTCCTGGTCGGGCCGGCGGCGCTGCTGATAGAGATGTGGCTGGACTCGCGGCGGCAGGAGACGTCGCCAGTGTCATGAGGTCAGTACCACCTCGCGGGTAGCGGGTGGGTCCCCTCGCAATACACGACAGCTTGGCTTGGTAGTGTCCTAATTTGAAATTAGCCGTTTGAAGATTAGCGTTTGGAGATAATTGTATTGACTCGCACCGGCAAGCTCCCATCCGTCTCTGCCTAGTTCGTTGATTTCCTTCGTAATCTCTCCCAGATCATTCGAATCTGAATTCACTCGAATTATGCGGTATTCCCACTTCTGCATATAGCCTCCTAGAAAAGAAATGAGGGGCACTTTCGCGCCCCTCTCCATGCCTTGCCGTGCCATGCCATGAATTTCGTCTATGGCCCTTTCACGGTGGCGGCATTATAGCCCATAACGTCCCAGATTATTGACAATTTCTGTCCTACATGAAAGAGTACAGCCTCCAGTTCGCTCCCACACCCTCTAGTTACTGGAGACATCCTGCATGGCGTCATTCTCTCTGGCGAGCTACACCCTGCGAATTCGAAATACCGAAGAGAAAGAGTGGGAATATTTAGACGACTTTGGGGAACCGGGGCGCGATCTACTTACGGTCTTATCCGACTATCTTACCGCGTTGGGCACTGAAATCTCATTGGATAACGAGACTAAGAAGTTAATAAAGCTTCGGCCTCCTTTGGGGTCTAAAGACAGGATACTAAGTGGGATATTGCAAACGGGCGAGTGGGGCTACACCACCGAAATTCAAGACGTTGAAACTGGAGACATTACCTATAACCGAAAGACAAAAGAGTCAGAAAACTACCCCTACTATTTTTTGATTTACGTGCCAAAATTAAGCCAACGCGGGGTGGTAATCTTGCAACGATTTGGAAACAAGGGAATTCGAACTCAACTGCTTACCGATTTTCAGGCTTACTTTTCAACTCAGTTTGAAGACTTTGGAGTGCGAATTAACCCCCTTGCTCCAGGTTCCGTCGTGGATCAATATCTGAGCAATCAGGGGCGCGTTACAGCAATACGCTTGATCCGCTTTTACGCCCCAGACGATATTGCCAGTCTTTATGAGGGCAAAGACGAAGCACTCTCAGATGTTTATACGGAGCTAATAATTCACGCAGGTGGGGACGAAAAGATTCCAATCTTTCCACGCGTTAAAGCCGTACTAGAAGGCAAGAGACAGATCAAGAATCTCGTGGAGATCGAAAACTTTGAGCCCCAAGTTGTGAAACTAAACATTGATTACGGAGGAAAGCCGCGAGTCATCGATTTAGGACGTCCCAATGAGATGCGGGCTTACGAGGATATTACTGACAAGGTTGAGACAGGCATAGATGGACACCCGACCTTCAACAGCATCGACAAGCTAGCCCGCGAGCTTTTGATTGAGTTAACGGGACTTCTTAAGATACCTCTTAAATGATTAACAAGATAAACGTCTACAGTATCATTAGGGACAATTTTCGCACGTTGGTTCACGATAGTGATGGAACTCGCAGCGACTGGGACATTGCCTTGTTTGTCGTCGTGCCCTTGATCGCATCGACCGCGTTACTTTCTCTTAAGGGAGTTTTTGGTCAAACAACGAGCGGCGTTCTCGTCACCGCGTACTCTATATTCGCAGCACTTCTATTTAATCTATTGTTGCTGGTCTACGACATTGTTAAAAAGTCTAACAATGCTCGCAGCGTCAAGTCGCGATTCTTAAAACAAGTTTACAGCAATATTTCCTATTCAGTTTTTGTCTCAATCCTCCTGATTGCTATTTTGCTGGCTTACTTTGTGGCAATGTCAACGCCTCGCCTCGTCTACTTAAAGTATGCGTTAGCCTTTCTCGTTTACGCCTTAACGGCGAATTTCCTCTTAACAATGTTGATGATCTTAAGGCGCGTCCACATACTTCTATCAAAAGAATTCGAAGAACCTAACATCCCTTCCGCTGAATAATTCCCGTACTACGCAAATGGTATATTGACGGATTACTGTTTCCGTAGTACAGTAATTGGCATGGCAAACCACTTACAGAAAGACAAACAGATTGCAGTTACAGCGGCCCTAGCTGAAGGTTCGAGTATCCGGTCTATTGAGAGAATGACGGGTATTCACCGGGACACGATCATGCGCTTCGGCGTTCGCATCGGTCAAGGTTGCGCTCGTTTGCTTGATGAGAAAATGCGCGGCCTTGATTGCAATCGTTTGGAACTGGATGAGATTTGGGGCTTCATCGGTAAGAAAATGCGCCACGTCAAAGAGGGTGACGATCCGACAATGGGCGATGTTTGGACATTCTGCGCGATTGATGCGGAGACAAAGCTAGTTCCCTCTTATCACGTTTCCAGCAATCGCAACATCGAAAACAGAGCGGCCTTTATCAGTGACTTAGCATCGCGCCTTAACAATCGCGTTCAGCTTTCCTCGGATGCTATGAATGCCTATCCAGAAGCGATTGAACTGGCCTTCGGTCGTGAGGTTGATTACGCGCAGATTGTAAAAAGTTACTCGTCCGAAGATGGTAAGTACAACAACCCCGAACGCAAGTACAGCCAACCACGTATCAAGTCGAGTGAGAAGATTTGGATCATGGGAACGCCCGATCCGAAAGCAGTCTCAACGTCTTATGTCGAACGTCTGAATGCTTCTACTCGCTTGCACGTTAAGAGGCTGAACCGCTTGACGCTGGCCTTCTCAAAGAAGTTTGAAAACTTTGAAGCGGCGGTTGCGCTCAACTTCGCAAGCCACAACTTTGTTAAGACGCATCGCACGTTAAAAATGACGCCAGCCATGGCAGCGGGTGTCGAGCGCAAGTTTTGGTCCTATGCCGATCTAGTCGAGGCAGCATCATGAGCGAAGCTGATCGCTTACTGGCGAAACGAATGGGCTATATCGGTGAGTTAAAAACGGCGATCCGCAACATGCACGGGTGTGAATCTGAATACGTCGAAACCGTCCCGGTAACGGAAACCTTTAAGGGTGAAACGGTCTGGAATGGTGACGTTGAGGTCTTTACGATTCGCGGGCATCCGAAAGCTAAACGCGCTTATGCATGGAGTCACGCAACAGGCAAGAATGATCAAGCAAGGCGGTATGTAGCCGTCTTGGAACTGCCGCCCGTTGAATCACCGGAGACAGCGGTTAAGGTTGCAGTAGCAGCGGAGATAAAGAATGAAAGAGAAAAAACCAAAGGTAGGTAGGCCACCATTGCCGAAGGGTGAGGCGCGAGGAATAATGACGCAGTTTCGCTTACAGCCCGACGAGAAAAAGAGGCTTGAAGCCGCAGCAAAGAAACAAGGTCTGACGCTCTCCGATTGGATACGCCAGACCTTGAAAGCAGCCGCTACTCAGTGATACGGTAGTAATGCACAATGGAGAGCGCGGGAATCGAACCCCTCGCTTGCGCGGCCCTCGGGTTGTACGGCCTTCAAGTCCACCGGGACAAGGGACGCCCTCCGCAAATTGATAAGGTGCTCACCACGGCCCTGCTCTACGATCCGCCAAGATTATTTAGAGCAGGGCCTTGTTGTATCTGCCCTCTGCATCGGCAAGCGAATTGAATGCAGGGGCTTTTGATCTTCTCATGACAACACCTCGCCTTAGGTCGCAGACATTATAAGCATCCTAAAAGTTATTTCAAGTAGTTAATCTCCCACCCGAGGAAATAATTTCGCAGAACAGCAACCGCGTCTATTGACTTGGGCGACGAAATAATTTAACCTGCATTACCCAGAAGGAGGGGAAGAATGACTAAAGGACGAAGCCCAAACTACCCGCAATTAACGCTGGAGGAGGCGCTACAGCGCATCCGCCCTCTGTATGAAGCCACCCATACCTACCCCACGGATAAGCAGGTAATAGCTGAGAATTTAGGCTATGGAGGACTACATGGCAAGAGTCTCACGCTTATCGGCGCTCTCCGGCGGTACAACCTTCTTGAAGCGGAAGGCGAAGGGATGCGAGTCAGCGAAGACGCGGTCACACTCCTAGAGCTGCCGAAGGGCGATCCACAGCACGTTTCAGCATTGGATCGAGCCGCCTTCGCGCCTCGATTGTTCGCTCAAATGCACGCTGATTTTGGTACAAACCTACCAAATGACGTGACATTGCGCCATTACCTAATAAAACAAGGGTTTTTGCCGAAGGCTGCGGATGAGGTTATTCGCGTTTATCGAGCTAACTTAGAGCTTGTTTTGGGAGAGAACGACGCGTATAATGAGCGCATGTCGCAACCCGATCCGAGAAGTACTGCAACCCAATTTGTTAGCCCGCCTTCAATTCCCAGTGCCGAAAGGTTCGGAATGCCCAGCGTGACATCTGATGAGGGCGTGCGCTTTCACATCTCAAGCAATCAAATTCTCGCGTCGTTCTCAGGGACGGTTACCCAAGAAATCATCCAGAAGTTGATTAAGCATTTAGAGATTTATCAGGATGACTTTCCTACGAAGGCAGCGCTTGAGGGAACAACTGGCGCAACGGAACCGGAAAGCTAAAAGGGCGTCACCGCCTTATGAACGGCAACGCCCTGCATTCTTACTCTCGCTTAAGTTATCGCCATCGTGGAGGACGGCATACCTCATCCCAAGCCCGCGCCAGTACGTAAGGAAGCACGGCCAGAACTAAAGACTCTGAAGCCAGTGCCGCGAGCTGTGGCGCACTTACTTCTGAAGCGGTAAAACGCGTTGCATAGTTTAATGCCCCTAACATAGTACCTATAATCACTCCTACCCATAGAAGCCGACCGATAAAGTCCGTTGCTGTGCCTCCAGTTTTTACTGCCGTTGAGTAACCCTTTGGCTTGGGTTCGCTTGGTTCCTCTTGGCTTAGGCTGAGATTAGTCATGGTTTCCCTTTCAGCGGTGGGGCGGCGGGATGGAAGAACGAGCGGCTTATATCACCGATCCAGACGTGAGACAATAGAGAACCGGACAAGGCCCGTGCCAGAGTTCTTGTACTACGCTTTCAAATTAGGACACTACCGCTTGGCTTAGCAAGGGGTTTAGGTGTTCTTTAGGTCCGGAGGACCAACAGTTAGTAGCCCCGTCCCGTAAGGGCGGGGATAGATTCACATTAGGTTGTCTTAGCGCCGAAGGTGCACCACGGTTTGTGCCGGCCCTTCGGGGCTCTGGACCTTTACTATGCCTTTCCCCGCCCTAACGGGCGTGGCTATTAACTCCCGGTCCTTCGGACCTGAAGCACCCCGACGATTGAAACACATGTTTTCGGCTGTAAATAGTCTGGCTATTCGTTTGATAGAGGCGATGGAGAAATCTTAATTCTCATGCGACGTTATCTAATCATCTTCTTTGTTTCGCTGCTTCTGTTCTCGGCATGTAAGCAATCAACGGCACCGGTCAACGCGCCTACCGCTGAGGTTGCAAACCAAACGGCTGCACCGTCGCCAAGTCCCACACCGCCGCGCCCGTCTGGTCCGATCGAGTTTACGGATGTCTCAGCGCAAGCTGGAATACACTTCAAACATAACAGCGGCGCCTTCGGGAAGAAATACTTGCCGGAGACACTGGGTAACGGTTGTGCCTTTCTTGATTACGACAACGACGGCTGGCAGGACGTTCTAATTGTTAATTCAACAGCCTGGCCCGAACGCAAAACGCCCAGGTCATTTCTCGCCCTTTATCACAATAATCAGAATGGTACGTTGACGGATGTAACGCGCCAGGCAGGACTAGCCGTGGAAACGTACGGCATTGGTGTCGCGGTGGCCGACTATGATAACGATGGGAACCAGGACATTTACATAAGCAGCGTCGGTCCCAATCACCTGTTTCGCAATCTCGGTGGGGGGAAGTTCGCGGACGTTACAGCGCGGGCAGGCGTCGGCGATCCAGGCTTCTCAACCAGTGCAGCCTGGTTCGACTATGACAACGACGGCAAGCTCGACCTGTTTGTCGCCAACTATGTTGATTGGTCGGTTGAAAAAGATCAGCTGTGCTCGCTCGACGGCAAGAATAAATCCTACTGCACACCACAGTCTTACCAGGGCCAAAGTCCTACGCTTTATCACAACAAGGGAAATGGCACTTTCGAAAATGTTACGCAACGCGCCGGGCTTAATGATCCCACCTGCAAATCCCTCGGTGTCGCGCTGCTCGATTACAACAGCGACGGCTGGCTGGATCTCTTCGTCGCCAACGACACGGAGCCAAACAGACTCTACAAAAACAACGGCAACGGAACCTTTACAGATGAAGCCGTGACGGCAGGTGTGGCTTTTAGCGAAGCGGGCACCGCGCGTGCCGGCATGGGTGTCGATGCGGGCGACTATGACGGCTCAGGCCGGCAGGGCATTGTCGTTGGCAATTTCACTAACGAAAGCATGGCCCTTTATTCGAATGATGGTAGCGGACTGTTTACCGATGAAGCGCCGAAATCGGGGATCGGAAAAATGTCGGCGCAGTCACTGACGTTCGCGGTGTTTTTCTTCGACTACGATCTGGATGGCCTGCTTGACGTTTTTGCAGCGAACGGGCATGTCTCAGACGACATCAGCGTGGTCCAACCGAACGTCAAGTACGCGCAGGCCCCGCATCTTTTCCGCAACAAGGGCAAAAAGAAATTCGAAGAGAAGACGGGCCAACTGGGCCGCGCTATCCAACGGGCCATCGTCGGTCGCGGTGCAGCTTATGGCGACTTTGACAACGATGGCGATCTGGATCTTTTGATTACGTCGAACAACGGGCCGGCGCGTTTGCTGCGAAACGAGAACGGTAATCAGAATGATTTGGTGCGCGTAAAGACGGTTGGCGCAAAAGCGAACCGTGACGGGATTGGCGCCAAGGTTACTCTCAACACGGGTAAAGGCAAGCTCTTCAACATGGTGAAGACGGGTTCCAGTTATTGTTCTCAAAGCGAGTTGCCGATTGTTTTTGGCTTGGGTGCCCCTGAGGCGGGGAGGGTAATGACGCTGGAAATCATCTGGCCCGGGGGACAGAAAGATACGATCACCAACGTTCAGGCTAACCAGTCCATCACCGTGCAGGAGGGGAAGGGGATTACTGCGTCGACGCCGATAGTTTTTGCGAAGCCCGCGCCCACGCCTACGCCAACGCCGCAGTCGTCGCCAACGAAATAGTAGACCGCCGTTCGGCAGGGCGGTGTGGCCTATGAAGTCAGTGTAAGGATCCTAAGCATCAGAAGGTTACTCGTGCTGCAAACTGAAACGCGCGTGGACCACCGGAACCAAATACTCCGCCGGCTGTGGTAACTGGCCGGCCAAAACTAGATGCGCGCAGGAAGCCGGCACTCGTTGGATCATTGCTGTCACGTGCGAGTACATTCGAGAATCCTGAATAGTTTGACTTCGAAAAACCCAACACATTAGTGACATTGAAAAGATTGAACACTTCCACCAACGGCTCGATCTTCAGATGCTCCCCGAACCTAAGAACTTTTGAGACGCGTAGATCAAACGAATTGAAGTTGTCGTTGAATCGCGCATTATCAGAGACCAGCGGCAAGGGCTGACCGCCAAATCCTCCGGCCGCGTTAAGCTGACTAATAAAAGCGTTCAGGTCCGCCCCGCTGTGAAATAGTCTGCCGCCGGCGTTGCGTTGCAACTGTGGAATTCTTTGGCCGCCGCCCGGTACAAGAATGTCCATTGGCACACCTGACGCGAGCGTGAAGATAGGTGCCAGGCGGAACCCAGCCGGCAACTCCATACTGCCGGAGAAGGTGAAACGATGCCGCTGATCGTTTGGCGTTGGTCCGTATTCCAACTTCAAGTTGTTTGGGTTAAGAGGTCCGTTAGAAAACGGAATCTGGTCGTCGTTAGCGTAGTTGAAGGCTTTCGATAAGGTGTAGGAGGCGCGGAATTGAGATCGATGCGAAATGCGTTTCTCGAGACTCAGAAGCAAACCGTCGTACTTTGTCTTAACGCTGGATTCTAAATTTATGACTGAGTCCGGCCCGCCGACCACGGGGTTGAACACCGTGCCAATGGAGCGACCGATGATGAAATGCGTGCCAAAGTTGTGCAGATAGTCGGCTCGCAACACGTAGTCACGCGCAAACTCGCGTTGAATCCCGAGATTGATCTGCTGCACCATCGGATTCTGCATGCTGTTGTCGATGATGTTGATTCCCCCGGCGCCTGCGCCCGGAAGGATGAATCCGGTAAACGGATTAGCCAGCGTCGGCGCCCCCGGCGGGAACCTGCCATTGACAGGATCGAACAGAAATTGCGGCGGTATGAAAAACAGGTTCCCGGCTCTCACCTCAACCGGCAACGCGCGCCCATCCAAACCGCGCTCCAGGGATTGAATCTCGAGCGTTATGCGATCGTAATAAATGCCATAACCTCCGTGGAGATTCGTGCGTCCATCTTTGCTTGCGAGATTAAAGCCAATTCGTGGGCCGAAGTTGTTGGTGTCGCGGCCTCGCTTTCCTCTCAGGAACGGCAAAATTATCGGATTGAGTTGGCTGGTGCGACTGACATTCTTGACGTCGGTGTCGAGTTCATAACGTAAACCCAGATTCAATGTCAGTTGCGGATGCAGACGCCAGTCGTCCTGGATAAAACCGGCCAGATAAGTGTTATCGGCGTTGGCAATAAGCAGGGGCTCAGTCGGTTTCCCGCTGCGCAGCGTGACAGCGAAGAGCAGATCGTTGTCGTCCACTCTCCCATCGCCATTGCGATCGAAGTCAGGAAAGTCTTCGATCATTTCAATGCGGCCCGTTTGGAAAACCCGCAGATCAAAATCCGCATCAACGCGCTGAATCTCGCCACCGAAGCTAAGCGTGTGATTCCCGCGCACCATCGAGATTGTGTCACTGAACTGCAGACGACGTTGCTTGGTACTCTGCGGCACACGGAACGATGCACCGTCTTGAATGCTGGGAAAGGTCAGCTGCGGCCCGGGAGTCACCGGCTGGATGTCGTTAAAGAAACTGCTGAAACTGAAGTTGAAACTATTCACGACGCGGGGATTCAAGACGCGCGTGTAGTTCGTGAGGAATGAATGGGTGTTGTTGACGCTTGCCTGACGCTGGGAAGCGGAACCGATGGCGCGATCAAGAGTACTCGGCGCCACGTCGTCTTCGCGTTGCAGGGAATACCGAAAGAACAGGTGGTCCTGGTTGGTCGGTTGCCAGTCAATCCGCTCTGTGCTTAACAGATCGTTCAGCGGCGCTTCGGCAAACGTCCGCCTGATTGAGCGGGTCGCGAGATCTCTCGAACCCACCAGCGCGGCGCCGTCCTGATTGCGATACTCGATGGAGCCAAAGAACCATGCTTTATCTTTTTGAATTGGGCCGCCGAGGCTGAAAGCAATTTGTTCCCGGTCAAATGGGGGCGTTTGGCCCAGGCCGCGGTCGAGCGTGGCAGGAAGTCCCTGCAGCGCATTATCTCGAAAGTAGAAAGATCCGGAACCGTGATACTCGTTAGATCCCGACTTGGTAACGACATTTATAACCGATGAACCAGAACGGCCTAACTGCGCCGAGAAGCGGTTGGTGGCAATCTGAAATTCCTGCACTGCCTCCTGGGAAATGTTCTGTACCTGCCCACCCACAACGTCGTCATTATCGTCAGCGCCGTCGACCGTGACATTTCCGCCGCGGCCGAGCTGACCTGCTGAAGAGATCACCACCGTGTTGCTCTTCGTCGGATCGAAATTCGGCGCCGGCGAGTTGCCGGGAATGAGTAATGCAAGTTCAAGAAAGTTGCGGCCATTCAGCGGCAGGCGTTCAATCTCAAAATCGCGTATGACGCCGTCAACTACCGCGTTTGTAGTGTTGACCAGATCATAGTTAAGCCGGTGGTCCAGAGTTACCGTTTCGTGCACCGTGACAGCCAGAGGCACTTCCAGGTTGAACGTCTGTCCAACATGAAGATTGATGCTGGGAATGATCTTCTCGGCGAATCCTTTCGCCTGTACCTTCAATTCATAAACACCAGACGCGAGGTTCGTGATGACAAAGAATCCCGCCTCATTGGTGACAGCTTCGCGGCTGATCCCTGTCGCTTTCAGGGTTACGGTTACGAGTGCACCTGTCACCAGCGCATCATTCGAGTCTCTGACAACGCCGCTGATGTTAGCCGTGGTGCTCTGCTGTGCTGAGGCGTCAACGCCCGAGATCACCAGGCAGACAAAAAGCAGAAGCATCCTTTTGTAGATCAAAATCATAAGACCTCTCCATGAAGTCGGGACTTATTGTGTTCGGGAATGCGAGAGAAGGGTTGAGTCTTCGAGACGCTCATTTCAGTCAAGGGGAGTAGACCGCAGGGCCGGGCTCTCTATACTTGCTCGTCTTGTAAAAGGATGGTCCCAGCCCCGGGTTCAAATATGCGACTCAATAGTCAATTTACTGTGCAACCAGTAGGTAGGAATACCGGACCATTGAACCAACGAACCCAGGACTGGGAATTTGATGTCTAAACGCTGCGGAGGTTAACAGCGAGAATGAGTTGTGTCATGGCCCAGAAGGTGGGGAAGGCAATCCACCTTTAGTTGGAGATGGCCAGGGCGAGCCGTGATCGTAAACTCCGACCCGTTTAGCTAGCGGACTTGTCCGCGGTCGGCGGGCACAAGTGCCCGATCTAAACGGGGCGGAGGGTTTGTCGGCGTCGAGGTGATGGGCGAGCGGTCAACGTAAATGGACCAGCCCTCGTTGGAGGGCGGTGGTGGCGGCCTGGGTGCGGTCCGTCACGCCGAGCTTGCTGAGAATGTTATTGATGTGACTCTTGACGGTCGCTTCGCTGATGCTCAGGCTGGCCCCGATCTCTTTATTGCTTTGTCCTCGCACAATCAACTCGAGCACCTCCATCTCCCTGCTGGTTAAGTCGGAGCCGGCCATTCGCTCGGCAAGCCGCTCGGCGATGGCGGCGGGAATGTGCCGCGATCCGGCATGCACCGATCTAATCGCCGTTTCGAGTTCTTCGAAGAAGACGTCTTTCAACAGATAGCCTCTGGCGCCGGCCTGCAGCGATCGATAGATGTCTTCATCGCCATCGTAGGTAGTTAGCACAATCAGACGCGCGTCCGGGAATTCTCGTCTAATAGCAGCAATGGCTTCGACTCCACCGAGCACCGGCATACGCAAATCAATAAGCGTCACGTCAGGTTTATGTTCGCGATACAGATCAATGGCTTGCTGTCCATTGATTCCTTCAGCGATTACCGCCATGTCTGACACGGTATTAATTAAGGCGACAAAGCCCTGCCGCACGACCGCCTGGTCGTCGATTACCATGATGCTGATCTTGTTGTTGTTCACAACCATAAAAACTTCATCCGTTTAGAACCATAAAAACCCATCCGTTTAGATAGGGCACTTGTGCCCGGCGTGGCAGCGGACAAGTCCGCATACTAAACGGATCGGATAGGAAATTAACCTGTTTAGATGGGGCACTTGTGCCCGGCGTGGCGAGCGGACAAGTGCATTCTAAACGAATCCAAAAGGGACCGGCGATTCCTATCCGCTAATCGGAACGTCAGCTACAACTTCAGTGCCTAAACCCTCGGTACTGTGAATCGACAAAGTACCACCAATTTGTTCGGCGCGCTCGCGCATGCCGATAAATCCGAAATGACCGCCCAGTCCATTGCCTACAGCTGTATTGTCGAAACCGCGGCCATCATCTCGCACGCTAAGTTGTACTCGCCGCGCATCGAATACGAGATTCACCAGGATCCGTTGTGGCTGCGCGTGTTTCACGGCGTTGTTGACGGCCTCTTGTCCGATGCGCAGCAGATTGTCTTCAATCAATCGCGGCAACGGCCGGAATGTACCGTTGACTTCAACCTGCGCCTGGATATCCGTCTCATTCGTCAATCGCCGTGCAGTCTCACTCAACGCGGTAGGCAGATCTTTGTTTTCAAGAGCCGGCGATCGCAGCTCCCAAACGTAGCGGCGCGCTTCAGCAATCCCATGACGAACTTGCCTGCGCGCGCGATCCAGATGACTCATAGACGCGTCAGCACCAGGTGGCATCGTACGTGCGACTACTTCCAGTTGCACCGAGATGCCAGACATCTCCTGCGCCAGGTTGTCATGAATCTCGCGGGCGATGCGAGTTCGCTCAGCCAGCACGGCGCCGAATTGCGCTTGCATGCCGCGCACACGAAGCCTGAATAAAAGCCATGCAAGCAGACCAAGACCAAGTAAGAGGACGGCGTAAAACCAATACGTCTGATAGAAGTATGGTTTCAGGTAGAGACCGAAGGTTGCTCCCGTCTCATTCCAGACGCCATCGTCGTTACTGGCGATGACGCGGAACGTGTAAGCCCCGGGACGAAGATTCGTGTAATAAGCGATGCGGCGGGTCCCACTATCGATCCAGTCTTTATCAAAGCCGTCCAGTTTGTACCTGAACCTGACTTTCTCCGGCGCCACAAAGCTGGGCGCGGTGTAATACAAGTCGAAACGCGTGGTGCCCGCCGGCAACTCAATGCGACTGCTCGGCGCGAAGGTTTGATCGTCGATACGTATTTGCTCGATTACAACGGGCGGCGGTTGAGCATTTGTTCTAATTCTTTCCGGGTCGATCATCGCGACGCCCTTGATAGTCGGGAACCAGAGCTTTCCGTCACGACCTTTCCATCCGGCCGGATCGCCGCCGCCGCTACACTCACGCGTCATCATGCCGTCTGCCGTACCGTAAGCCACCGGCGCGATCGAAGTAATCCTCCCGCCGGCAAATTCATCGAGTTCTTTTTTGCTGACGTGAAAGATACCTTTGCGGCAACTCAACCACAGATTATTTCGGCCGTCTTCCATGATTCGGTAGACGACATCGTCAAGCAGTCCATTGCTGGTTGTGTAAGCGGTAAGCTTGCCGTCTTTCATCCGATTCAAACCACCGCCGTTGGTTCCAATCCACAGCGTAGCGTCCGAATCTTCATAGAGTGAGATCACTGCATCGCTCGATAGTCCGTCTCTGGTCGTAAAAGTTGTGAACTCTTCGTTCGTGAGTCTGCTCAAGCCGCCGAAGGTGCCGATCCACAAGTTTCCTTTCGCGTCCTCATAAAGCGTGGCGATTAGATCGTTAGGGAGCCCATCCACCTCAGTGAAAGTTTTGAAGACCCCGTCTTTCATGCGGGTCAACCCCCCGCGCGTGCCAATCCATAGATTGCCGCGACGATCGGCAATGATCGATCTCACATCGTTGTTCGCCAGGCCATCTGCCGCAGTGTAGACGGCAAACTTTCCCTGACTAATCCGATTCAATCCGTCTGGCGTTCCAGCCCAAAGATTTCCCGCACTGTCGCCAAACAAAGCCACAACAACGTTGCTAGATAGTCCGTCGCGCATGGAGTAAACGCTGACCTTGCCATCCTTCAGCAAATTCAAGCCGCCGCCGTCAGTCCCAATCCACGTATTTCCCTGGCGGTCTTCGTAGATCGATTTAATGACGTCGTTTGAGAGTCCGTTGCGCGCCGTGTAAGTGGTGAACTTCGTGTCCTTGAGCAGGTTCACTCCGCCGGACTCAGTGCCGATCCACAGGTTGCCTTCGTGGTCTTCGAGCAGTGAAAGAATGGTATTGGTTGAGAGTGCTTCGCCGGAATTGAAACCAGTGAAACGGCCGTCGGTGAACCGGCAAAACCCGCCGGCTGTGCCGATCAGAAGGCCGCCGTCACGGCTTGCATGCAAAGAGATGATCCTGTCGTTTGGCAGACCATCCCGTGTTGTATAGGTTGTAAAGCGGCCGCCGGCAAACGAAGTTAAGCCACCGAGCGAACCAAACCATAAGCGGCCGTCCCGGTCCTGTTGGATTGCTCTAACTGTGTTACTGCCAAGTCCCTCGCGGACCGTGTAGTTTGTAAATGTGCCATCCTTAACTCGACCAACGCCGTATGGCGTGGCAATCCAAAGCGCTCCTTCGGCATCTTCGAACAACGCTTGTATGCTGCCGCCAATAAGTCGCTCTTTGGTCGTGAACGTCGTTAGTCCGCCACTCTTGAAAAGACCCAAACCGGTAGCCGTAGCAACCCATAGATTACCTTCGCGATCTTCATAGACAGCCTGGATCGTGTTACTGGGAAGGCCCTCATTAGTCGTGAACAAAGTGAACTTCCCGTCGAGCATACGGACCAGGCCTTCGGCGGTGCCGATCCACAGCGCTCCCTGACGATCTGCTAAGAGGGCGCGAATGTAGTTGCTCTTGAGTTGTGAAGTGTTCTGCTTGTCGAAAACTGTAAACTTTACGCCGTCGAAGCGAGCCAGGCCTTCTTCAGTACCGATCCAGATGTAGCCGTCCCTGGTCTGCGCGATCGAGTGAACCGTGTTTTGCGGCAGGCCGTTTTCAGTAAGCCATACATCATGGCTAAACTGAGAGAGTTCTCTTCGCGAGTCGAGTGCGAGGACAGACGTACTGCCGCCGAGCAGCAGTAGAAAGAGGGGAATAAGCCGGCTGATAGAACTTGGTTGGCGCATTGATTCGAGGACGTTCGATCAAGGCTACTTTTTCTTTGCTGGTTTTTTCTTCGCCGGTTTCTTTTTTGATGTCGCCCTGGTCTTCGTCGCGGCCTTACCTTCGGAGTGTTGTACTGGATTGATGCCTTTAGAAGCGGTTGCCATTGGAATCCTCCGTCTGAAATCTCTTCCACACTTAAAACACCGGTTCTTTCTGTAAGATCATTATACCGTTGCAATCGCCCACGGCCCCAGCCAATCGTTCGTTTAGTGCCATTTCGTGTGATTCGTGGATCATGTCTGCTGCTCCTGACGGACGAATCCACGAATCACACGAAACAGCACTAAACAAACTTGACCCGCGACTTGAGACTTGATACCTGAGAGTAATACGATACGCTCAGAACTTCCGAGCCAGACTCATGCCTTGTTCGTGACTAGACCCAATTTTTCGGAGGGACGTGCATGAAGAGATTGATCGTGCTCCGCTGTGGTGGCTTGACCGTACTTGCAGTGTTGTGCGCCGGGTCGGTTTTGGCCCAGGACGCCTCGAAGAATCCTGATCCATCCAGGCTGGTGTATGCCGACTTCCAGAATCTACAAAACGGGCGGCCAGTGAGCAGCCGCGGTGGCATGACCCGATTGAATCGGTACTCTCAAAACTCTGCAAATCCGCCGGGATTCCGTGGTCTGGAAAAGGCTGAGCCGCCCGCGCCCGCACCCGCGCGTGTAACCGACGCCGATACTGCGGCAGCCTTCGAATACGACCTGCGGATACCAAACGAGTGGGCAGGAGTAAATATGGAAATATTTGGGCAGCCTGAGAAAGATGGCAAACTGGCAACTGACGACGTGAGCGCATATAAGTTCATCACAATGCGGCTCTTTGCCAAAGGCCCTCAATACATCCGACTCGAACTTATCACTCGAGGCCACGGCGCCGATCTCGAGTCAGGCTATCCGATGGCGACCTTTCGCGTGTCTCCGGGTTTCAATACTTACAAACTCAAGCTCGACTCTTTCAACCAGCCCGAATGGGCTTCGCCGCTGGACCTCAAGCATGACGTGTTGAAGAAGTTGACTTCAATCGTAATTGGCGTGCACTGCGACAAATGCACGATGGAGAAAGGGACAGTGGTAGTTGATAACATTGCTTTTGAGAAGTGAACGGAGAGCGCATGAAACTTACTGAATATCTACTGGCAGAGTTTAATAGCGAAGTGGACCGTTCGCGCCGCGCTCTCGAGCAGGTGCCAGAGGGCAAGTACGACTGGAAGCCACACGAGAAGTCGATGGTGTTCGGGTACCTGGCGAACATGGTGGCGACGATTCCTTCGTGGATCGCCATGACGATCACGAAGGATGAATTGGACATCGCTCCCGCCGACGGTTCGAAGATGGAACAGAAACGTTTGGACACCAGCGCTGAGTTGCTGCAAGCGCTCGACAAAACAGCTTCTGATGCACGTGCGGCGTTTGCAGAGACAACCGACGAACATCTGATGACATCGTGGAGGTTACTTGCTCGGGGGCACGTTGTGATGGAATTGCCGCGCTACAGGATGATTCAGGACACGATTAATCATTGGTCACATCACCGCGGGCAGATGACAGTCTATCTGCGTTTATTGGGCGCGAAAGTTCCCGCCCTGTATGGACCATCAGCAGACGAGAGTCAGTTTTAATAATTACTAGAGAGCATTCCAATGAAATACGATCGAGGCTTGTTTTATCGACTGGGGATAGGGCTAATCGTGGCCGGACTCACTGGCCCCCTGTTCGCCGGCTGCGTCAACAAAGCGCAACAGAACTTCACACGACCGCCATCTCCCGTTCAGGTAACAGTAGCAATCAACCAGGACGTGCCCACCTATCTCGACGCCATCGGCAAAACTGTCGCCCGAGAAGTGGTTTCGATTCAGCCTCAAGTCTCTGGACGTATCACCAAAATTCATTTTACTGACGGCGCGAACGTGAAGAAGGGCCAGCTGCTTTTCACCATTGACACCCGGCCGTTTGAAGCCAGTCTCCGGCAGGCGCAGGCCAACCTTTCCAAAGACAGCGCCCTGAAGAAACAGGCGGAAGCGAACCTGGCAAGAGAGATTGCGCAGGCGAAGTGGGGATTGGCCCAGGTTGAGCGGTATCGTGTTCTGGTTGAGCAAGGGGTCGTCCCTCGGGAGCAGTACGAACAATACAGAGCAAATTACGACTCTCTCAAGGCAAACGTAGAAGCCGCTCGCGCAGCCGTGGGCAGTGCAGATGAAACGATGAAAGTGGACGCCGCGGCCATTGAGAGCGCGAAGGTCCAACTTAGTTATTCCTATATACGCTCGCCTATCGACGGTCGAGCCGGGCAGCGACTGGTGGACATTGGTAATGTGGTCAACCCGGGCGGTTCAAACAACGGCGGTCCAAACGGCAGCAATTCGTTGTTGGTCATTGAACGATTGGATCCAATCTACGCCGACTTCACAATCTCCCAAAACAGTTTGACAGCGGTGCAGCAGCAGATGCGTCAAGGCAGGCTCCGAGCTGAAGTTCGTCTTCCGGAGACAGGCGCTGAAGCCGTGGTCGGCGAACTCACCTTTCTCGACAATGCCGTACAGAATGCGACCGGGCAGGTAACTCTTCGCGCGACGATTCCAAACGTTGGGCATCAATTCTGGCCAGGGCGCTTCGTTAATATTCGTCTTGTCCTCAATACGATTCATGGCGCAGTGCTCGTTCCCACAACCGCGCCTCAGATGTCAGCCAACGGATCATTTATTTACGTCGTCAAGCAGGATTTAACGGCTGAGCAGCGTCCGGTAGCTTTGGGCCAAACTCAAGGCGACATGATTGTTGTCGTCAGCGGAGTAGAAGCCGGCGAGCGAGTGGTGACAAATGGCCAGCTTGGCGTCACACCCGGCGGAAAAGTTGTTATCGAACAACCGCGTGAAGCGGCCAGTCCCGCGACTGCAACGGGCGGATCTAACTGATGAACCTCTCCGAACCCTTTATCCGCCGGCCCGTGATGACCGCGGTGCTGACGCTCTCAGTCATTCTGTTTGGGGTGCTGAGTTATTTTCAGCTGCCCGTTAACGATCTGCCGGCTGTTGATTATCCTGTCATCGTGGTGCGCGTGGGTTATCCCGGCGCGAGTCCCGATACGATTGCGAATAACATAGCTACCCCACTCGAGCGCCAGTTCATGCAGATTAACGGACTGGAGGTGGTAAGTTCCCAGAGTACTCAGGGAGTTGCCACGCTTACTCTCCAATTCTCGCTCGACAAGAATATCGATGTCGCTGCGACTGACGTACAGACAGCTATCTCGCAAGCGATCAGCAGTCTGCCCGCGGACCTGCCGTCGCCGCCCACATATTCGAAGAACAATCCTAACGACCAGCCGATCATGTACATCGCGATGACCAGCGACTCGGTCACGCCCGGCCAGCTTTACGACTACGCCAGCACTCAGGTGGGCCAACGGCTCAGTATTCTCCCGGGCGTGTCGCAAGTGAACGTCTTCGGAAGTAAATCGGCCATCCGTATCAAGGCTGACCCCTCGGCAATGTGGGCCCGTGGCATTTCCATCGACGATCTGAGCGCCGCCATCAAGAGTGGCACCAGCACCACGGGCGCGGGCCAACTCGACAGCGGCTCCGGCACAACCATCCTTCGTCCACAGGGCCAACTGGAAAGCGCCGAGCAATACAGCAACCTGATCGTGGGGGGCTCGAGCGACTCGCCCGTTTATCTACGCGACGTTGCCACGGTTAAAGAGTCGGTGCAGGACGAGCGGGCCAGCATGCGCTTTTGGGTTCGCGGTTATAGCGTCCCTTCCGCGACTGTGATCGTGGCGGTCAATCGCCGGGCCGGCGCTAACGCGGTTGAAGTCTCCAGGAGCATCTACGGCATGCTGCCGATGATCAGCGCGGAGCTACCAGGTTCAATTCGAATTACGCCTATATATGATCGGTCGCAGAACATCGTTCACTCGGTCGCTGATGTGCAGATGACGCTGGGCATCGCGTTCGTGCTGGTAGTGATGGTGATTTTTGCTTTCCTCGGACGCGTGACAGACACGCTCATTCCGGTGGTAGCACTTCCGCTGTCATTGTTGATCACGTTCATCGCGATGCGCGCCCTGGGTTACAGTTTGGACAACCTCTCGCTGATGGCCCTGACGCTGGCGATCGGTTTTCTCGTTGATGACGCCATAGTCTTTTTGGAAAACACCGTGCGCCGGATGGAGGGCGGTGAGAAGCCGTTTGAAGCCGCTATCAACAGCGCCAGGGAGATCAGCTTCACGATCATGTCGATGACGATTTCGCTGGCGGCAGTCTTCTTACCGCTGGTGTTTATGTCTGGCCTGGTCGGACGCATCTTCCGTGAATTCGCCATCACGATCGTTATTGCGATCCTGGCATCCGGTTTAGTGTCGCTAACGCTGACGCCGCTGATGTGCGCCCGGCTACTGAAAGAACGCGGCGAGGGCATGAAGAAGACCTGGATGGAACGGGTGATCGGAGGAATCGAGAAGCGAGTGCTGGGGATTTACGGCGGATCGCTGTGGTGGTTTCTGCGTCACCGCTGGGTCTCGCCGGTGATCTGGGTCCTCTGTCTGGCCGGAACGATGGTGCTGTTTGTGGTTATACCGAAAGCGTTTCTGCCGCCCGGAGACAGCAGCGTCATCTTCGGCGCGTTCATCGCGCGGGAGGGTTCGTCTCCGAAACAAATGCATGCCCTGCAGAATCGCGTCGACCAGACGCTGCATGACGATCCGAATGTCATCACCGACTTTACGATGACAGGCGCTACAGGATTCTTCGCGGCCAACCAGGGCATTATGTTTACGCTTATCAAACCGCCGGATCAGCGTAAACCCATTGACGAAGTGACGGCTGAGATGATGGGCAAGCTCAACACCATTCCCGGAGTAATGGCGTTTCTGCGCCCGTTTCCGGTTCTGGATATCAGCACGGGAGTGACCAGCCAAAACCAGGGCCAATATGCTTACGCGGTCTCAGGCGCGAGCCCAAGTCAGGTATACGACGTAGGCCAAAAACTGATGGGCAAATTAATGCAGTACCCCGGCTTTCTTTCGGTATCGTCAGACCTTTACACCAACACGCCGAACCTGAACATCGACATTCGTCGCGACCAAGCAAGGACCTACGGCGTCTCGGAGGCACGAATTCTGACGATGCTCCGCAATGCTTATTCGCAAAACTACCTGTACCTGATTAAGAAACCCGATGACCAGTACCAGGTCATCCTTGAAATTGAAGACAGTGCGCGTGAGAAGCCCGAAGACCTCTCCCTGCTCTACATCAGGTCTGACGACGGCCAGCGTCTAGTGCCGCTCGGGGAGCTGGTCACCTGGAAAACGGTCCTTGGCCCACAAACGGTGAATCACCTGAACCAGTTTACGAGCATGACGCTCTTCTTTAATCTCAAGCCCGGCGCAGCTCTCGGAGACGCGACGAATTTCATTAACAACGCAGCGGCGGAGGTAGTGCCTCCCGGCATTCGCGGAGAGCTTCAGGGCGAGGCACAGACGTTTAGCAACACGATCACCAGTCTAACTCTCCTGATGGCATTGGCTGTTTTTGTGATGTACGTGATTTTGGCAATTCTATACGAGAGTTACGTCCATCCGCTGACGGTGCTTTCGACTCTGCCAACTGCTTTGGTAGGTGGTCTACTCACGCTGTTTGTGTTTGGCCAGGAGGCTTCGCTTTACGCCTTCGTCGGAATGTTTATGTTGATGGGGATCGTTAAGAAGAACGGAATCATGATTGTCGACTTTGCTCGACAGCGCGTTGAAGCCGGCGAGACTGCGGAGCAGGCGATTCACGACGCCAGCATGGATCGCTTTCGGCCCATCCTGATGACTACGCTGGCGGCGGTCTTTGGCGCCATTCCCATTGCGGTGGGTTACGGCGCTGACGGATCGTCCCGGCGACCGCTCGGTCTGGTCGTAGTTGGCGGCCTGATTGTTTCGCAGTTCATCACGCTTTACATCACGCCGGTGATTTACCTCTATCTGGAACAGTTTCAGGAAAACGTTTTGGACCGCACTTCATTCTTCCGTTCGCGGCGGTCACGGGAACGTGCAGACGTCGAGCGTCCCGGCGTTTCGGAATCATTACCATCCGATCTTTCGATAGGGGACTAAGGACCAATGTTAACCGTGATTGCGTTTAGGTGGGTGTCGGTTCGCGTCATGAAGTCAGTACCACCTCGCGGGTAGCGGGTGGGTTTTGGTGCAGGATTAAGCGGCTTAGATGCGTGACAGACCCACCCGCTACCCGCGAGCAATTGTGTTTCTTGTCAAGCGGATTTCTGTGCAAGTTGCCATTTTGTATTCGTCTTGATCATGACGTTGACGATCGTTAGTAGCTTGCGCATGCAAGCCACGAGCGCCACTTTCTTAGGTT
>DASQKG010000391.1:0-17886 GCA_035630655.1 Pyrinomonadaceae bacterium | reverse complement strand
ACGCGCTCTCCGTCAGGGCTAAACGACACTCCCAGCATCATCGATTCGAGGCTTGGCAGCTCAACACCCTGAGTCCCGTCGAGGGGCCAGACGGTTGTCACACCTTCGGCGGTTCCAGTTACGATACGCTCCCCTCTAGGACAAAAGTCAGCCACCAGCACAGATCTTTTGTGAAGAAAGATAAGGGGATCTCCAGGCCGGCCTATTGGCCACACGCGCGCGGTGCCGTCGAAACTCGCGGTCAGCACCTTGTCGCCTCCGGGACTAAATGTTCCGACTGTGACAAACGCCTCGTGTCCCTGAAGAACAACCGAGTCCCCCGATCCGTCGGCCCGCCAGACTCGCGCAGTTTTGTCTCTCGAAGCTGTTATTACGCGTTGGCCCGACGGATCGAATGCGGCTGTCATGAGGCCGTCAGAATGCCCCTCGAGAATCACTGGCTTGCCCGTTCCGTCAGCACGCCAAACGCGAGCCGTACCATCATCCGAAGCGGTCAACACCCGTTCGCCGTCCGGACTAAAAACTGCCAGACGTAACATTTGAGTATGACCGGCCAATACCACTGGTTGGCCGCGACCGTCGCTTCGCCAAATCCGCGCCGTATTATCCTCGCCGGCGGTTAATACGAAGTCACCCTTAGGACTAAATGATGCAAACCGCACAGGTGCCGTGTGACCGCGCAGTTCAACTTCGGCGAAACGGTGGTTCAGCACTTCGATCATGCGCTGGACCGCGAAAAGTGTCTTGTCCGGCTGCTCGACTTCGCACAAGATCAGCGCCGCTGTAGTCGGATCCCTTGAAAGCCAGTCACTCGCTATCGCCACGCGCGCCGTGTCAGCCATTCTGCGGCGCGATTCCCGGTCAGCTGCGCGTGCGTCCAAACAGGACTGAAAGTAAGACTTGTCCGTTTCGTCGAACACGAAAGCGGGATTGCTAAACAAGCGCTCGGCTTCTTCAAGTCGTCCTCCGCGGTGAACCAGCAACTCAGGCGCCCGCGCGCCATCGGCCCAATCCCTGGCGGCACGATGCAGTAACTCTCTGCGAAAGAGATCGGCACGATTCTCGTCCAACCATTCTTTTAGTCGATTCCACGCGCGAAACAGGGCCTCGTGAGCGACCTCCACGATTCGTTCACCAGCAACGTCGCGCGCAACGAGCAGCCGCGCCGCAATGAAACGCTCGATCAGAGGACGTACCGGCGCCGGTAACTCGTCCCAACTGGCGGGCCGACGCGAATACTGGCCGTCATCATTCAATCGAACCATCGACAAGAACGCAGCCCGCAACTCCGCATCGAGCCCTACTGAATTAGAGTTTTCTCGAAAGACTGACTCCGCAACTCTGGCAAGCGATCCCTCCAGACCGCCAAGCTCGTCTCGATACTCCCTCATCTCGAGCCGGCCATCGCCACCGCCGCGTTCGTAGAGTTCGCGCAACGTAAACGCCAGAAGTGGAAGAGCGCCTTCAGTCTCGGCATCGCGAATGAGAGATTGGACCAGGGCAGGTTCGAGTTCCAAACCGGCGACTCTGGCCGGACCCTCGATGACTTCGATCAATTGATCCGCCGACATTGGCCCCACGCGAAGATCGGCGAACTCGAGCGCCTGGCCAATCCCCGTTTGCTGGAAGGTCCCGAGGAAATCTGAACGCAGTGTGAAAATAGCAATCACACGACTGTGAGGTTGGTCGAGGGCCGCCGAAAGAAAATCCAGAAACGCCTTTGATTCCTGATCGCCCGCTAACAGCTCTTCAGCCTGATCGATCGTTACCAGGATTGAAGCTTCGCGTTTCCCAGTTTCGACGAGCAACTCGATCGCGAGTTCGTTTAAAACCTCGGCGTTTGGCGGCGAGACCGCGACGGCCTGGTTTAGGTTGTCGCGAATTTCTTTCCAGTCCCGTGGACTGCCGGCGTCTTTGAATGCCGCCGCCAGGGCGATCGCCAGCTCTCGTACTGGAGCGCCCTGCGGCCTAACAGTCGGCAAGATTAACCAGTGGTCAGAGTTCCTTCGAAGTCGAGGAAGCAAGCCAGCGCGCACGAGCGAAGACTTCCCGCTGCCCGAGGAACCGAGCACGAGTAGTGCCCGGCTCGCACCTAGACGCCGCAATCGATTCAGAGCATCGAGACCATCGCGGATGTCCTTCTCGCGGCCGAAGAATACCGCACAGTCTTCTTCCTGAAAGGCATTCAAACCAGGATACGGCGCACGGTCCCCGTCCCACTCAAACATGTCGGCCGGATCCAAACCTGCCTCAACTAGGCCCCGCCAGATTCGTTGATAAGCAGCCTCCCGCTCGCCGGTCAGGTCTACGATCTGCTTCGAAGTGAGAATGGGGTTGATGCAGACGCAGGGCTGCTTACCACACCAGCAAGGTTGAACTCTAATCGGAAACACATCTTTGCCAAGCGACTTTGCAAATGCGATCTCGGCGAAGCACCAGTTGGACGACATCGAGTGTTCGCTACAAAGAACAAGCATGGCTCGGCACGAGCGAAGCTGGCGGTAAATCTCCCGTTCCCAGTCGCGGCCGGCGGGAATTCCCTTTTGCGGATCAAAGTCCAGGAACAATTCACGATGTCCCTGCAACCTCAAACGCGCACCAATTTCCTGCGCGATGGCGTTGTCACGACTGCTGTGGCTGATGAAGACCTGGCTCATGAAGCCTCAGGTGGAATGGAATCAGTAGTCAGGTAGAAAGTTTCAACTAGTCGGTGTTTACCGAAAACATCGTTGGGAACGAGTTCCCCATTTGGCTGAGATGATCGGCATCTTACATCATCAGCGCGGAAAATACTCATTCCAGCGACGAGTAACCAGTTTCGCCACATTTTCGCCGACCACCAGCTCTTTTGGGAACCCTGGCTTTAAGCGAGCGTCGATCACAATCGGGCCGGAATACGAAAGATGATGGCGTTGGACTTTAGTTTCCTTCGCGTAGATATCGGCGGCAGGTTCAAAACGGGTCCAGGTGGACCATAGGAAATCCTGGCTCGAACGGGCTACGCTCGCATCATCGTGCAGCACAACGAGCGGCCAATCAGCAAACGCCGGATCCTTCGCCAGTCGCGCTGCTTGTTCAGGATCTGCGGCATACGAACTTCCCTGCACCACCAGGCAACCGTCACAAAACTTCGCAGCCGCGGAAGTCCCCGGCGGCAACCCTCCACGAAACTCTCGCGGCAATTCGCGCCGGGCTTCTCCCAACCCCAGCATGATCGCCTTGCTGCCTTCGTTAACCTTGCCGCTCGTGTAATCGAGCGTATCCATCGAGACGTTGGAAAAAATGAACAGGTCCGTTTCGGGATTGAAACGCGCCAACACGTGTTCCAGCAGTCGCGGGAAGTTTCGAAGGTCCTGGGGCGTATCAGTCAACATCAAAAACTTGGTTAACGAAAGCTGCCCTTCCCCGAGGATACGGAAGCCTGAAACTAATGCTTCGCGTCCGTAACGTTCCTGGACCACCGCGGCGCAAAGCGAATGAAATCCCGTTTCGCCATAGGTCCATAGGTCGCGAACGCCGGGCATCACCAGGGGAAACAACGGTGACAGCAAATCCTGTAAATAGTCGCCGATGAAAAAATCCTCCTGGCGCGGTTTGCCAACCACCGTGGCCGGATAAATAGCATCACGGCGATGAAATACCGCATCGACTTCAAACACGGGATACTCATGTTCGAGCGAGTAGTAGCCGTAATGATCGCCAAACGGTCCTTCAACTCGTCGCTTATGCGGCGGCGCCTTCCCCACCAATGCAAACTCAGCCTGAGCGGCCAAACGATGTGCGCCATTGCTCAGCGGGTTCTTAGTCATTTTCAGCTTCTCACCGACCAGCAACGATGCGAGCACAAGCTCGGGCACGTCTTCCGGCAAAGGAGCGATCGCCGCGAGTATCAGGGCAGGTGGGCCTCCGAGAAACACAGTCACCGGCAACGGCTGTCCGAGTCGTTCCGCTTCGGTGTAATGGAAACCTCCGCCTTTTTGAATCTGCCAGTGCAAGCCCGTGGTTTGTTTGTCGTAGACCTGCATGCGATAGATGCCAAGGTTGTGCTTTTTGGTGACAGGGTTCTCAGTGTAAACGAGCGGCAGCGTTATGAATGGCCCACCGTCTTCATCCCAGGTTGTGAGCACCGGCAACTCATCGAGCCTTGCGGGCTGGTCCATAACCTGGCGCACGGGAGCAATCGAAGTGTTTCGCGTTCCAATCCGTAACAAGTCCGCACCTAAAGCGCGATGTTTCCACAGCTCGGCTGGCCGCGGCGGGAGTAGAGATTCGGCAACGTGGACAGCGTCGCGCACGATAGCTTCGGGCTTTGGACCAAAGGCAAGGTCGATACGACGCTTGGTGCCGAAAAGATTCGTTACGACTGGATAACGGCTGCCCTTTAGTCGTTTGAACAGTAGTACCGGACCACCTCGCTCGATTACACGCCGGTGAATTTCGGCGGCTTCCAGATACGGATCGACTTCCACTTCGATCGTTACCAGGTCGTTTTCGCGTGCTAAGAGATCGAGGAATGTACGAAGGTTGGGGTGCATGGAAGATGAAGTAGGACAGGCATTCCTGCCTGTCCCCGTTCGGCAAAGGCCTGTTAGACCCGACAGGCTTCTTAAGGATCTCCGACAGGCAGGAATGCCTGTCCTACTTTGAATCCTGCGGGTTCTTGCGCAGTCGGGCGCTGTTCAGATCCAGCTCCGCTGCCGGGATCACTTCGATAGTGGGAAACTGCTTGCGCAGTTCCGGTAAGAAGTCTGAAGCGTTGCCCACGATGACGATGTTTATCTCTTTGGCATCCAGACGTGATCCCGCAAAGCGCTGCACGTCGCCGGCAGTAACGCCCTGTACATTGCCAATGTAGCGATTAATCTCATCGAAACTGATGCCATACAAAGCCAACGAACCTATCTGAGAAACCAGTCCCGCAGCCGTCTCAAGGTTGCGCGCAAAATTCCCGATCACCACTGCCTTACGCGGGCTCAATTCGATATCGGGGACCGGCGCCGACGCCAGACGCTTCACCTCTTCGAGCAACAACGAAGCAACTTGGGCCGCTGACTGGTTCTTCGTTTGCGCTGAGGCGACAAATGGTCCCACGTTGCGCCGTGTGTCCAAAGTGCTTCCGGCCCCGTAACTCAGGCCTCGCTTGATTCTGATTTCCTGATTCAAACGTCCTGAGTAGCCACTGAGCACCGAGTTGGTAACGATGCCACGGAAATAATCCGCGTCGGCCCGATCGATACCCGAACGAGCAACCGAAACGGCCGCCTGCCCGGCGTCAGGTTTGTCTACAACCACCACTCGCGGCCCCACGGACACAGGCTGTTTTGGAGGCGACACTCCGGGTAACGGCTCAGCCGGTTTTTTCCAGTCACCGAAATACTGCTGCGCAAGCTTGAAAGCCTCAGCACTCTTGATCTCGCCACCAATGACCAGGATTGCGTTGTCAGGCCGGTAGTGTTTGTTGTGAAACCTCGCCAGGTCCTGTTTCGCGATTCGCGCAATCGTTTGCGGTGTGCCGCTTAAAGGCTGACCGTAAGGAGCGTCGCCGAAAACAACTCGCGCGGCAACGTAGCGTGCTATCGAACCCGGATCTCCCAGCTCGACCGTTAGATCGTCGAGGGTCTGTTGGCGCAATCGTTCGATTTCATCTTCTTTGAATGTAGGGTGACGCACAACATCGGAAAAAATCTCCAGCGCGGGAGCGACCTTCGAAGACATCATGTTAAGACTGACTCTCGATGCATCCCAGCGGGCCGCCGAATCAAGCGAGGCGCCGAGTGCTTCGATTGCTTCCGCAATTTGAGTTGCGGTCCGTTTCTCAGTTCCCTTCGTCAGGAGATCGGCTGTCATGTTAGCGAGCCCGGCCAACTCCGGCGGGTCAACCTCGCCACCGTTTCTGATGATTAACTGGGCGGCAACCAGAGGCGTACCTCGCCGTTCGATAACGATGACACGTAAGCCATTTGCAAACGTCTTTTCCAGCGGTTTTGGGAATTGGACCGAACGCGGAGTCGCAGCAGGTGGAGGCGTGGATTGTGGCGCCGGCGATTGGCCACTTACAAAACCACAGGCGAACAGGCAGATTAGCAAGGTCAAAAATCGGATCGTGAGCTTTGCCTCTTTGGAGTGCGCCGGCCCGGCGGCGCTACGGTCAAACTGGGCCTTAGATACCTGATGGAAATTAAGTGCTTTGTTAGCAAAGGTGGACCAAAGCGGCGCCTGGCCGACGCACTCCAAAGTGCTGCTTCTTGTTGAGGTTTTCATTTTCGCCCTCCCAATGCTTGCTCGCGTGCGTGACCACCATTCGGTGTCGTAGTTGTCTTCGCTGATTCAGGCAAATAATAAATCACCAACCGATTCGCGTCTGTGAAGTACTTCTTCATCACACGCTGAACATCGGCGGCTGTGACCGCCTGAAGTTTGGACAAATCTGTATTCACGCGATTGGGATCGCCGAGCAACACAGCCGCTGAACCGAGAGCCAGGGCCTTGCCATTGCTGGTCTCGCGCTGACGCAATTCATTGGTCACCAGCTGGTTCTTGGCTTTATCCAGTTCGGCAGATGAAACCGGCGCGTCTTGAAGCTTTTTGATTTCCGCCAATAGCGCACGCTCGCCATCTTCCGGCTTCTTCCCGCTAGCCAATACCAGATTGAAATAAAACAGACCGGCATCTTCGCGCAGATCGGGAGTTGCATCTGCACTCTGCGCAACTTGTTGTTCGTAGATTAAAGCTCGGTAGAGACGCGAAGACTCGCCCTGCGACAGAATCGTGGCGGCAACCCGAAGCGGTTCAGCGTCGGCGTTTTTCTCGGGCGGAGTCAGGTATGTAAAGGCAATCGCCGGAAGGGGAACGTTGGATCCATAGTGCGTAATACGCCGTTCAGCGGTGCGTTCCGGTTCCTTAACCGTCACACGCGGCAAAGGAAGCGCCGGTTTTTTCAGAACTCCGAAATACTTATCAACCCAGGCGTCCAACTGTTTAGGTTCGAAATCACCCACGACAACGAGTGTCGCATTGTCGGGACGATAGAACGTGGAATGAAACGCCCGCACGTTTTCCAGCGTTGCGGCGTCAAGATCTTCAATGCTGCCGATTGTCGATCGCTTGTACGGGTGAACAGTGAACGACTGCTGCTCGATCAGGTATTCAAGCATCCCGTAAGGCGGCGCAAGCACACCCTGTCGAAACTCCTCCTGGACCACGCTTCGTTCCGATTTGAAATTGGGTTCATCAACGGTCAGGCCCGAGAGCCGTTCAGCCTCGGCCCACAGCAAGGTTTCAAGGTAATTGGAAGGCACTACTTCGTAATAGACCGTCACATCGGGATTCGTAAAAGCATTGTTGAAGCCACCTACGTCTTCAGTGAGCCGGTCCATCATTTCTGATTTCATGTTCTTTGTCGCCTTGAACATAATGTGCTCAAAAAGATGCGCGAAGCCGCTGCGCCGTTCGGGATCATCCTTCGAACCCACGTGATACCAGACCTGAATGGCAACTGTCGGGCTGGAATGATCCACAGCACTAAGAACACGCGTCCCGTTAGCGAGCGTCCTTTCGCGAAGCTTGACCTGCGGCATTGACACCTGGGCCATCAAGTCAGTTGCAAACATCGGCACAAGCACTACGGCAAAGAGCACCAACAGAGCACGGACCTTTTGATACGTCATATGTGACTCCGAAATTATTGGGAGATGTTCTGAACCTGGGGGCGTGTAACGCAACTGTTAGTTTGCGGATTGATGTAACGTAAACTGTTAGTTTGCGGATCGTAGCCAACAGGCTCCCGCGGTCGGATGGTGCATGTTCCGCATCGTCCGCAAACTAACAGTTTGCGTTACGTTAAGCTGTTAATCCATATCCAGCGGGTTGCGGTATGGTTTGTCCTTATCTTTCTCAGCTCGCTTCATTGCCTCCTGGAATTTCTCCTCGAGGATGCGATCGCGATCTTTCATTGAGCTGAGCTCCTGCGCAAAAATCTGTTCGCGCACCTGCTTCTGCTTATCCAAACCCTTCACCATCTCGTCAAATGAAGCCAACGGCTTGCTTTTTTCTTCGTGCGAGATGAGCGCGCCGGTTTGCGAATCAACGGTCAGTGTTGCTTCGCAGCATGGGCAGATAATAGTGAAGCGCGTTGTGTCGGCCATCGACATCACTCCGGGGTCGGGTAAGAAGAATCGGTACGGCGTTAGTATAACACCGACATGCTAAGGACCATGAATGGGTGCAGATAGCGGTGTTGCCTCAATAATCGGTTTGTCTTCCTACGCAGCCCTTTTGATCAACGGGCTGAAGGCATGGTGCTAATGAGATCGCTTCGCGCGAGGACTTATCAACTTGAAAATATGAGGAGCCACTAATTTAAGACACACCGAAAGGGCGGCCAGCAAGAAGACCGCCCCCATAATGTCCGACAAATGTTCCGCGGCTAAAAAAGCTAAGGAGTCACAGCATCCTTTATGGCCCTGCCGGCTTTCTTGGCGCCTTCGGTTGTCTTCTTCCCCACCGTCTTTGCGCCTTTCACGGTCTGGTCTTTGGCGTCTTCGAGTTTGTCGCCTACTTCGTTAGCGCCTTCTTTCGTTTTGTCCACGGTCCATCCGGCCGCGCTTGCGATCGCATCGCCTGTCTCGTTAAGTGCATCGCCGACATTGTCGACCACTTTCTCAGTACCGGTGGGCGAATAGACACGCGTCGTTCTACGGCCGCTGCGGTCGGTGGTGACTACCACTCTCGACACACGTGGGTTGTTCTTAAACACCCTCGTCTCTGTCTTCACGCCGTCCGGGTTAACCGTGGTGGTTATCTCCGAGTTGTCAGCGCCGGCAACAGTCGTGGTCGTCGGAGCCGCATTTACGTTAGTGGCAGTGACATTCGCATTATCCGTCTGGTTGCAACCCGCGCTCACCGCCAGCATTGCCACCGCCAGAATCGCCAAGATCTTATTCCTCACTTTTTGAGCCCTCCAGTGATTTTGTGTAGTTAAGAGTTGGGCAAGCAACGTGCCAGCGTTCGCGCGGTAGGTGCAGCGCAGTTATTGAGTCAAACGCTCCGAATAGACCACCAGCTGCCGTTAAAGCATACGGAAGGCTCGGCCGGGTCGTTCAATAACGGTACGGGCGTCGATGTTGAGAATGGCCCACCGCCGCGAGAAGTGAGTGGCGCCGCGTGAGATTGAGGCTACCGGCCCGGCGCGAATTATTCAGCGTAAACGGCGTTTTTAGGCTAATATTCTCCCGTCACCATTAAAAAGACAGTAGCTACTTCATCGCTAAGGAGCACTCAACAATGAATCAGCCCTTCGTCGCGCTCGCGCTGCATCAGGTCGATCCCGATAACTCTTCCATGTGGATCGTTATCATCGCAGTGGTGGTCATACTGTTTTTTATCGTACTGGTAGTCGGAGTGGGATTAGCGATCTTTTTCGTAATGCGCAAACGAAAAAAGGCCCAGGCAGTGCCGGCCGCATCAGCGGCTGCCGTCTTAAATGATGCCGGCTATTCAGCAGGCTCGCCGCAAGCGGCTCCGCAGATTGCTCCTGCATTTGAACCGCCACCGTCCCCCGCCGTAGACCTCGCGGAACCCGAACAGGAGACAAGATGGCCGGCTGTCCCTGACGTTCCGTTAGCACCTCTAATTGAGTCGGAAGTGACGGAGTTTGATCCTTCGAGAACAGTGGCAATCGTGCGAGAGCCAACGGTGGCAATCACCTACGGGACCATTAAGTTTGTATCCGGCGTTTTGGCAGGCGAGGAGTTTGCGGTTGAGCCTGAAGGCGCATACATCGGACGTGAGCCGAGTCTTTCGCAAATCGTCGTTTCTGATCCGCGAATTTCGAAGCGCCATCTGTGGGTGGGAGTACGGGATGGAGTCGTGACGGTTGTCGATCAGGAGTCGCGCAACGGGACCTTCATAAACGATCCGCGTTCCGATCGTATTCACGAAGCTAAGCTGAACTCGGGCGACACGGTAATTATGGGAGAGTCAGACGTCGCGCGCTTTGAATATCACGCTTAGTGTCCGACACGCTTCAGGAAGCTCTGACTAAGTCCATCTTGGATTTCCCGAACACAAACTGAAGTGTGCCGGACACCAGTTTGCTTACTACAGACCTTTGCACTGATCCGGCGTCCACGGACTGTTCACAGCACGCTGGTAACTAAGCTTGATCTCTTCAGCCTTCCAACCCCGGCGCTGCCATGTTGTCCCGTCCGCAAATTCTATTCGGTTGATCACAACCGTCTCATTGAAAGCTCTTTCAGGATCTTTCTTCGTCAGCGTTCCCACGCTGACAACGTCGCTTGGACCAGACAAACTAAAACCCTTCAGCTCTTTCTCCTTGTCAGGCTTGATTGAGGATACGCAAAGAAACTGCCGGCGTGAAAGGTATGCTGAATCCGCTGCCTCCCTAAACTGATACTCCCAAAAGAGAGCCTCGATCGCCTTCGAGCTTGAATTCTTAAACTTTGCTCGGTACGCATAGCCTTCAATCGGTTTCGGAGCTCGCGCTGACGCTACGCTTCTTTCCAACGCGGCGCTGCGCCCATCGACCGTGTCGTCGTTTGGATCTCTTTCGCCTATTGGTGCATTGGCCCTGCGTGCCCGTTCACGGTTCTTGTTAGCCGGAATCATTGCGGCGGCGGGAGGAACAACCACCGATTCGGCCTGCTCAACAGACAGCCGTTCCCTGCCCCACTTTTGACCGAGCACCGCGACCGGCGAGTCTCCAGGCGGATTAGAGTTCTGACCCGCAACAACAGCCAATACAACAAGTGACAAGAGCAACAGAGCTTTCATAAATTATCTCCATTGACTATCAACCGGATTGAGGGAGACGCGAAGCGGGCGATCGGATGCCAAACCCGAATTGACCCAGCTCATGCAAAGGTTTGGATGTTAACACCGGCAACGGGTTTGCAACAGTGGGAGATGTGACGATCCTGGGCGACTGGTTTTTCCAGTCTTAAAACGCCTTCAGATTATCAGACAGAAGGACGGCATAGAAAAGTGCCGTGTGCTCCAACCGTTGATCATTAGTCACGGGATTGCTTTGAGATAGTGGATCAGTTTGACGTCAATTGCTTCGGTTGCTGTGTCACAACCATCTTCGTCGAAACTGATCCACTCCTTAAT
Source organism: Pyrinomonadaceae bacterium (assembly GCA_035630655.1). GTDB lineage: Bacteria > Acidobacteriota > Blastocatellia > Pyrinomonadales > Pyrinomonadaceae > PSRF01. Next base: position 6,759 of record DASQKG010000391.1, on the reverse strand, counting down.
TTGCTGGCGGTTAAGTTCGACCGATACCGAACCATTAGAAGGAGGCGGAACCAACCCAGGTTCCCCACGTGTTTACTGCCGCGGCGAACTCGCTGTAGAACCAAATGCCCTTTGGGTTTGCCGGGTCCGCACAAACTCCATTGTAGTCGCCCCAGCGATTGCGGCCTCCGTCGTCCCTGTCTACGTAATTGGCTACGCCCGATTTGAGCAGCGCACTAGCCTGGAGACTTCCGAGAGGCTCCGTAGCCTTCCGGCCTGTGTAATAAATTGACCCAAACTCGGTTGGGCCTGACCGAGAGAAGACCATGATCATGTTGCCGTTGCCGTCGGGACAGCAAGCCGGGTAGAACGAGTGAACGTTACCCGCCCCAAAGATACCTTGTTGGACCAGAGTGGGTGCGGCGGCGCGAATCTGGAACCAGTGAATCGATGCCGTATTAGTCGCACCGCCCCAATTGTGAGTGGTGGTCAACGCACACCAGATCGAATCGCCTCGAAAGACGGCGTGGAGAACTCTGATATCGCCCGTGTTCAAAGGATCGTTATTACCTCTTTGAGCGGCGTTAGGCGGAAGCGAGTAAGGGGCGGTGGGCACGCTGGTGCGCGAGAGTGCAAAGGACGTCCCGGATTTTGTTAAGCGCCAAACAGTAAGCGAGTTGCCCCCTGGAAAGAGCGAGTTCACGAGGTATTCTACCTGGGGCGCTCCGAACGTGTGGCAGGGCTGAATCGTGAACGCCACCGTGTTGTTCGGGTTCTTCATATTAACAAAGTCGAAGAACGGCGCAGGCCCTCCGGAATACGGACCCGCCTTGGGAACCACGCGTATCTTCGCGTACCGGAAACCGCCGCCGAAAGCAAACTGGTTTGAAGTGATGTAGAGATTGTTTGCATCGACCCCAAGCGCTGGGTAATCGGCCCAGTTGTTCGTCGCTGTGGAACCATCGACCATCGCGTTCAGATTATAGTTTCGCCATGGACCAAGCGGATTGACGCTCGAAGAAACTGAGAGCAGGTAAGCCGACCGCCTGGGATTCTGCGAAACACCTACCGCGAGCAGTACCCATCGCCCCGCATGCTGGTCGAACAGCATTTTTGGATCAAAGATAGTGGCCCCCTGGATCACGTTATTGAACCAGGCGGTCAATGTACGTAACAGAACCGCGCCGCCGCCACTCTTGTTGTAGACGGCCAGCGAAGAGTTAACCGATAGCATTACATGATTTGGACCGGTGGCCATGGTGCAATCCGGTGGGATCCAGCCAGTAGCCGCGATGCCTGCGAAATTGCTTGCAGACACGGGAGCCGCAGCCACGGGTCCCCCAGCCGCAGCGAATTCCGAGATTCCCGCGCCGGCTAATTCCCTTTTCTTGCCGGCGTCTTTCGCAATGGTCGCATCTTTCTTGGCGACTTTGGCTTTGTCGGCTGCGTCTTTTAGTCTCTGAAACTCCTTCTCAGGGATGGGATAGCGGCTGACATAGGGGCGAGGTTCCCTAACCTCGGCGGTCGCGCTCATCGCTCTCGATTTTCTGGTTGGATCGAATTCTTTTCCTTTGCTGGCCCTGCCGGCTTTACCCTTCTGCTCGGCGGTTGTAGTTCTTTTTTTGGATGTCTTTTTCGTTGCCATAACTTTTTCCCTTCTAAGCAAGCAGAGGTTGATTTGCCTGTGTTGGGTTTACCCTTTTTCCTTTGGACGATCCTTTTGTGATTCCTCTCCGCGGGCTGCAGGTTTGTGTTCGGCTTCTCTTTTCAGCCTCTTCAGTTCTTCATTAGAAACCGGCACTCCCGGAGCAGGCGCCGCCCTGGGCTTCGAGGTTTGATTTGCAGGTTCCTCCGACGACGCTTCCGGATCGAAGCCTTTGCCGCTGCAGGCTTCGCCATGTAGAGGTTTCATCCTAATCTCCTTGGTTGAAACGGAAGTTATCTTTCGGAAACAAAGAACTGCCGCCCAGGAAATTGGCGTCCCGGTTTGGAAACATTGGCATCTGTTGAATGAGGGTAAGCATTTGCAAGTTCGCGAGGACGAAAATTCAAGCCTATGGGGCGGGACTCTAGTGCTGAATCGTCATTCTGTCAATAGAACGAAAGTCCAGCCACCCGAAAGGTCGCGCCATTCCCACGCCGCAAACTTTGAAGGAAGACGCTTAGCTCCGGTAGCAGCTATTAGGACTGCGCTGAGATTTCCTAATTGGTCAATACTTACTGCAAGAAGCCTGCGAAGTGATTGATATCGACGTCCCTCGCGACCGCGCGACCTACTTCCTGGATCTCTTTGATGTGATCGACTGAATCCAGTTGTTGGACCGCTTCAGGTTCGATGTGTGACAGCCCCAGAGTGTCGAGGCCTTGTCGGGACAGATCGGCGTCATACCGCATGTAAGTAAAAAGTTTCGGCGAAACCGGGCCCTGACCTTTTTCATCTCTCAAGTCCAATACTTCTCGATCGAGCTGCTTGCCGTTTAGGCACTTTCCAAACACTCGACACAGCAGGTCTTGCTCCGCCGCGGCTGCATACATTAAGGCGGAAGGTAAGGAGCTTGCGTTGTAGATTATGTTCATGTCGGAAGGCTGGAGGTTTGCATTGGCATTGGCGGCTGATCCCGTTCCGATCGAAACCAGCAACATTTGGTCTTCACCGGCCGGCCATGCAAGTTTGTACTGACCGACGGTAGCCATGAGAAAAAGTTGAAAAGCCGGGTTGTTGTACATCGTCACCCCGCCATCTACGAAGACAAATTCGTAAGATTTGCCCTTGGGGCAAAACTTGATCACTTCCGGCGGAAAATAAGTGGGGGCGGCGGTGCTGGCTCGAATCAGTTGCCACAGTGGAAGCTCAAGATTGCAATCGTCTCGGGCGCGATCATTGTATTTTGCATCGGGGTTGTTTGAGATTGGCCACGGCGAATCTGTCGAAGCATTGCGCAATATGAGCAACAGATACGTCTTAAGCGCTTCACTACCAAGCTTGGCTTCTTCCTCGCCGGAAGTCTTTTGAATAACGTCCTTAAGTTGTGCCTTAAGTTTCGTATCGTCGAATTTGTTGCGATAAAACCGTTGGAGCAAGCGGGTCTTGTCGAACATATCCGGACCACTGTCAACATAGAATTTGCGGATCTCGTCAACGCGCATCCCCAATGAGAGGCAGGTTGCGATTATCGCTCCAGTGCTTGTGCCGGCTACGTAATCGAAATAATCGGCAAGCACAAAGTCAGTGGCGCGACCGAGTTTGCTTTGCAACTCGCTCTCGATCTTCGCAAGCACTTCGAGCGCCATCACTCCACGGATACCGCCACCGTCGAGCGCCAATAGTTTGCGAGGGCCCTTCTTATTCCGTTTGTCAGCTAATGACATTTACCGCCTCCTTTTCAATTTGTAAGGTCGCTAAAGTTTTGTTGGATTAATAATTGGCGCGAGCCGGCCACCCAATTTCTTGACGCGCTCCGCAAAATCAGAAGTACCTCCCGGCCCATCGCCTGTAGGTTTCTCATCCCAAACCAGCAAGGCGTACAGGTTCTTAGGGTCGTTGGCCTCCACGCGCGCAGTATTGATCATCCAAAGATTGTTGCGTGCGAACGGGAAGGCTCCTTTAGCCGGCGACTTGAGCCGCTCGTCTTGAAAAAACGCCCTTACTCCGTCCCGGCCTCTTAGGGCAAAATAGCGTTCCTCCCAATCGCCATTAGGCAAACGCACCGATAGCTCCATGAACTCGGCTTGAGGAAGAGCAATAAATAACCAGACCTCAGCACCGCGATCGGCACAGATCTCAGCAAAGAGAATGTCCGCACCCCGCGCGCCCCCACAGATGGCGAGGTCGCCCGCGCCGACAGCCCAGGATTCAAGTTGCTCCTCAATCCGTTCACGCACGACTGCTTCCTTCCGTGGTGGGAACCGATCACCGAGACCCCTGGCGACCCGGTCTGGCGCATCAATCATGTGGCCGCTGGTGATTAGGACCTTCCTGAATCGCGGCTCGGATTTCTTCAGGCCGCCGATCTTCTTTTCGAGAGTGGCACGCCGCAATTCGAGCGCCTCTTTCACGCCGGCAACAGCGTCGGGACGGAAGCCGAGACTCTCGAAGAGGTAGATCTGATCGAGCATCGAGTTGATGTTGAAGTAACTCGTGCCCGGGGCGTTCGCCGCGTCGCGATAGAAGGTGCGGGCCTTTTGAGGATCACCAGCAACCAACTCCAGCTCGCCCAGCGTGGCCGAGGCCCAGATGGCATCTTGCCCGGTGTCGAGGCTGGAGTAATCGAGCGCATTCTGACAAGTGAAACGCACCACCGCGATTAGATCGGGAAGGTCGTCCACGCCGCAATCAACCGGCGCATCGCCGGTGGCCGCCTGCAAATCTTCGAGCAGCTTAACAAACGAGACCACATTGATGCCGTTGTAGTAATCGAAATGCTCACGAGTTGCGAGACTGTACGCGCGAACGGCACTGGCGACGTAATTCGAAGCGGCAACGGCTTGGCGCTGGCGATCTTCGAGCGCTTCCAGGTCTTTCCACTCGAGCCGCCAGAGGTCTTTGTAAACGCGGCCCAGAATGCTCTGGACTTCCGTGTCACCCTTATATTGTTCAGCGAGATGCAGCATGTGCACCCTGGCTTCGTTGATTTTTCCCATGCGGACGAGCACCAGGCCCAATCGCGTGAGTCCGTTTCTATGTTTGGGATCGATTGCCAGCAGATCGTGGAGCACCGGAAGCGCCGCTTCAAAGCGCCCCATGCTGCAGAGTGCATCAGCAGCTTGCCACAGGAGATTGACGCGATGGAAACGCGTCGGCGCATCATCGGCGAGCGTTAGAATGTCGCCGACCCAACCGTTAAGCTTGGCCACCTCGACGCGGGTTCTCCAATCCGAGAATGCCTCGCCAAAATATTTCGCCCTCGCCGTCTTTATGCCACTCCAATCTACCGGTTTCAGCCCGACTAACTCTTTGTAGACGGGACTGCCTATGGTTTGCTCATCAACGTCCAAAGCATTCTTGATAGTGTAAGCAAGTCGTTCGACCGCGTTATCGAGTTCCGTCTGCCATGTCTCGTTGCGTTCCCACGGTTTAGAGACGAAGAGTCTCCCTTCATAATCGAAGGTGCGACTTGCCGCGACATCGAAAGGCCTCTTCCCCCACCCACCGTTAATCATTAGCACTCCGTGCGGGGCAACGCCGTGTCGAACTCCAAGTTCGTAGAAGACGTTAGGGTTCAGGATCGAAATATCTGCCAGTACCACGTCAGCGGTAACCAACTCGAAATACATATCGGAGCTTATGTCGCCGGCGCCAGGTTCGTTGTCGGCCCGCAATGGCACACACCCGGCCTTAACTAGTGCCGGGCTAACAAGCAGTCCATAGATCTCGTCAAAGTTAATGCTGATAGCCGATCTTCCCAGCGCGGTGCCCGATGCCGGTATCGCACTCAGCGCTTCTTTAACACCGAAAGGCATCACGACGAAAACATGCAGGCCGCTACGATCTACACTGGGGATCTCTTTCCCCTTTTGATTGGAAATGCTGGAGTGAATAAAATCTAATTCGGCCCGAGCAAAATTAAGGGTGACGTCAAGCTCGGGACGATTGAGAAATTCCTTGGCCTGATCGAGCCGAGCACCGCGAAGTAGCAGACTCTCGTCTGATCTAGTGCTGTTCCACCGATCCACAAGTGGCCGTAGGTCTTGTCGCCAGAGTAAGAAATCCCGGTCAGCGTCAATCCATTCCCGCATCCGCTTCCAATCCTGGACTAAGACATCTTGCGAGATTTGAACAAGGCTATCGCTGGATGAGTCATCCTGCGTAATTTCCAGTAACTGAGAATTTCGCAGAGTTTCGATTACCTGGTTCCCAGAAACGTCGAAGTCTTTCAGATTTAGTCGCTGGCGGGAGTTTCGGCCATCTACGTCCTCCGGTCGTGTGACTCTGACAAGCCGTAACAGAACCTGTCGGGCGACATCTTGCTGCTTGTCACTGAAGGCTAAGAATGTTTTCTCGGCCCGAGCGACTAAGGCATCGGCAACCTCGGTTCGCGGGTGATGGCCCTTGAACTGGGCAAGGATTTCGTCGCGCCGCGGGTGCGGCAGGGTCGGAAGCCGGACAACTTCGCCGGTGAGGACAGAAGCCAGGTTCTCGGCGGCGACGAGTAGTGAGTCCCCGCCCCGGGTCTTTTCGCCGAAGGCAGCGAGTAGTTCTTCATAAGCGTAATAGGCTTCATAGTGGGCGAATGTGTTTTCCCAGTATTCATCTTTAGCGTTCCCACTTAAGGAGAGCGGGAACTGTAGGAACTTCCGGCGAGCATACTCACGCATCAAATCGAGCTTGTCCTTCTCGGCGTACTCAAGGCGCATGGGAACGGGAAATATGTCGAAAGCCGCCATCCGGATCGGGCTCTGCTCAGCAGGAGTGTTAGCGTTCAGCTTCTCCCGCTCTTCGAGAACGGTATTGGCCACGTTCGAAGCACCGTTAATGCTCTGGTAGTTCAGCGTGAAGCACACCACCAGAGCGTCGGGCATGTGAATTGTGCAGATACCTGATGTATCGCTGACGCCGGTGCGACTATCAATGAGGATGTATTCGTAGTCCTCCCGCATCTTTTTTTGAGTTTCATCAAGCAGGCGCTTTCCACCGAGTCGTTCATAAAAATCTTGCCAGTTAAATAAGCTGATGAGTGTTGAGTAGGACTCATCTTGCCGTCCGGGGGGGACGAAATCCATTCGCCCGCCACCGTCAAAATCCCATTTGAGCGTAGATGCATACTCTTTGATATCTGCATA
>DASQKG010000390.1:0-15742 GCA_035630655.1 Pyrinomonadaceae bacterium | reverse complement strand
GACTAGCAAACTGGTCATCGGACGGCTGGCGGTCGAAAATTTGGAGAAGCTGGCGGAACTGAAGTTTGTTCGGTACGTCGCACCGCAGGCGGCGAAATAAGAGGGGGTAAGAGTACAACCTTCAGGTTGCTCGTTAGTAACCAGAAAGCTATGGGACTGTCCGCGAAACCTAAGGGTTTTAGCGCCAAAGGCGCGAACTGTAATAGCCTGGGGCAACGCCCCAGGGTGGGTGTGAATGAATATTGGAAGCGCTGAAGGCGCGAACGACAGATCCCTCCGAAGTCATTTCGCGCCTTTGGCGCTACGAAGCTTTCAACTGTCCTGCCTGGGCCGCTGGCCCAGGCTATTACATTTCACGCCTTTGGCGCTGAGAGCCCGAGACTTTACGTCAGGTGGCGCTCTGGGGTGTGGAGGCCGCCGCAGACCAGGTCGTTATCGCTTCCGGTTCTGATACAGCTCGCTGCCGCTCGCAGTGAGCACCAGGTCGCTATCGCTTCCGGTTCTGATACCGCTCGCTGCCGCTCGCGATGAGTGGCCACCGAATGTCTATTTCTTCGGCTCGAGCGTCAGCGTGTGCCTGGTTGCTTTTGCGATTGCCGCTTCGCTGAAAGGAAACGCTCTCGGCGTCACTGCTTTCCAGTCCTCAAGCTGGTCCTTCCAATGTGGATTTGTGGGAATGCCTGACTGGCCAAGAGTTATCCCATGTTGCGTCTTATCCCAATCGCTAGCGTCCGCGATCAAACGCATCGAGACAGACGCGCCAACATTCACCGTTGCCGCCAAGCCACTGCTTCCATTTTGTGGAAATGGCGGAATCGTGAATTGCAAACCAATTAAAGGCGCTGCTGCCAGGGGATGCTGGAAGCGTACCTTGACCATCTCTCCCCACTTCCATCTGGTTTCATCTTCGCCAAGGTTCCTTGTGAGAACTGTGCGCGCATCTTCATGCGTGACGCGCAACAGGGCGGCGTAACTGCTGAACTCTTTAGGCAGCCACTCCTTCGGTTGCTCCGTCATCAGCCGATCGATGGTAGTGTCAAAGTTGGACCAGCCGTAAATCCTGAACAACTCCTGGCCGAGCGCGGCGTTCAATACTCGGTTACGAAAGGCGATACGCATCTGGGCCAACATCGGCGCTACTCGAGAATCGGCGGTTACTTGTCCATCCCATTTCTCGAAGGCGTCCAATGTTTCAGCAAGCTTCGCATCGGCCGGAGTCAATGTTGGTCGCAAGAGTTTTGCACTCTGCCGGGCAAAGGAAACGTGGCCGATGGAATAGACATCGCCAAGGATCCGGCGAAAGTCATCCGCCGACAGCTTTGGTTTTTCGTTCAGCAAATCGTGAATCCGGCGCGCACGGTAAGGCTGCGCCCAATGATGTGTAACGAAGTAAGGATAGTCTGTGCCGACAATGCGCTGATTTGCCGTAAGAATGATGCCTGACGGCGGATCAAAAAGCTGTGGCAACTTGTTGGTTGGGACAAAGCTGACCCAGTCGCCTGCGTCTGTTTCTCCGTCGTAAGGCAAACTGCCATCGCCTTGCTTTCGAACTGGCACGACGCCGGCAACGTGATAACCGATGTGTCCGTCGACGTCGGCGTAGACAATGTTTTGAGCCGGCGCTGTAAAAGAAGTAAGCGCGGCGGAAAACTCTTTCCAGTTACGAGCGCGACTGATCAAATAAGACGAATCCGAAATGTTTAGTTTTGGATCGAGCGCGGTCCAACGAAGTGCGTAGCGTTTTCCTGTTTGTTCGAAAATGATAGGACCGTGACGCGTGACGGTCACGTCGTGATTTACGATGTCCGTCGATAAATCTGCAAAACCTTTGCGCACCTTGATCTCTTCGCGACGTATCTCCGCTTCGCGCCAGCCCGAGGGCGTTTGATAACGCTTTGGGTTGGCAGGGTCAAACTTCTCGAGATAAAGATCCTGGACGTCGGCCCCAACATTGGTCATTCCCCATGCGATTCTGTCGTTATGCCCAATTACTACGCCGGGAAGACCCGGGGCGGTTACGCCCGCGACTCGAACACCGGGCGCGCTCAGATGGACCATGTGCCAGATGGGAGGCGCCGAGGCATTCAAATGCGGATCATTCGCGAGCAGAGGCTTTCCAGTTACCGTACGTTTCCCGCTCACCACCCAGTTGTTACTGGCGGCCAGTCCTTCTGCGTAAAAACCAACCCGAGCGAGCGCGTGATCAGCAGTTTCCTGATGTTTCGCGAGCGCGGCGACTGTGTCTCTGCTCGGCAACCCAGAGCGTAACGGCATTGAAGTAGTAGGTGGTTTCGTGGTGTCTTTACCAACCACGATCACATCGATCGGTGAAAACTCAGGCATTAGCCCGGCACGTTTTTCGGCCGGTAAACTTGCAAGCGCGTCTCGCATCACGTCGAGCCGCCAGGTGGAAGACAAAGCTTCGTGAAAAAGTTTCACCACGAGCAGGGAATCGGCAGGCGTCCAGGGCTTTGGTTTGTACTGCAGGATCTGAAATTCCGGGGGCAGACTCTTGGCATCAACCGAAGCGATATACGCGTTGACGCCTCGGGCATACGCCTCGAGGAAGGCACGAGCTTGAGCTGACGCTTGCGCGACTTCAGCTTCAGCAACCTGTGCGAAGCCGAGTGTTCGGTGTTGCTTGTCCTGTTCGAGGGCAACGTTGTTTGGTCCAGCGGTTAAGACCTCAGCCAGCTCTCCGCGTTCAGTGCGGCGGAAGAGGTCCATCTGCCACAGTCGATCGTTGGCGGTGACGTAGCCCTGTGCGAAAGCAAGATCCTCGTCATTGCGGGCTGCGATGTAAGGGATGCCACGCTCATCTCGCCTGATGCTTACGGGCTCGCGCAAGCCGGCAAGTTGCACTGTGCTGTTGTTTACCGCAGTTGCTTGCTGCGCTGAGACATACGACCGTGACGGCAGGACGCCGGTAGACGAAATGATAAAGATGAGGATTGTTAGTACGACTGCGAAGCGGAATCTCATCGGAGAACCTCAGCTATGGGATTTGTCGCGAGATATTAGCATGAGCCGCGGTTAGTTTTAATTAGCTCAACGATGAAGCAAAATGGCGATCTTAGCTTTCTCGAGAATGCGAGAACCGCCCGAGAACTCGTATCACCCACTAATTCAGCGCTAACCCGGGATGCGTTGACCTCATAGATCCAGATAGCTACAATCGCGGCCAATGAGAATTAAGATAGCTTCGATGGCTCGACTGCTGTTGGTGCCAGCTTGTCTGTCGGCTTTGGTATCAATAGCCAACGCACAGCAGCGCCCGCTCCTCACGGAAGATGTCGACATCATTCCCCCCGGATCGGTACGAATCGAAACTGGGTTGGATTTTCTACAAGGAGCGAAATTCCCGGCTTCCGGGTTGACCGGCGATCTCACTCGCGTCGGCGTTATCGGTATCAACATCGGCTTCGCGCCAAATATTGAAATTCAAATTGAAGGGGTGGCCCAAAACTTTTTGAGCATTAACTCACGCGTGCCATCCGCGATTCCTCTGGAACTTGCGCCAGGCGCAAACTCCGCAAACGACACCGGCGACTTCATTCTTGCGACCAAGATCAAATTGCGCAGCGAGACGAAAAAAGGCCCGTCGCTTGGCTTTCGTTTCGGAGTGCAACTACCGAATTCGAGTCAGGGGCGCGGCATCGGACTGAATCAGACAAACGCTTTCGGTTCGATACTTGTCGGCAAGAAGTTTGGCCGTGACGGCCGCTTCAATACCTTCGGCAATCTCGGCATAGCAATCCTCTCTGCGCCGACACAGTTGTTCACACAAAACGATGTGGTCACTTACGGCGCGGCGGGAATCTTTCGCATCAACAAACAGTTCAGCGTCGCCGGCGAAGTAAACGGTCGTGCCAACACGAGGCCCGGTGATGGCCCACTCGGCACCGAATCGCAAGCCGAAGCTCGACTGGGAATGCAGATCCGCGCCTCCGGCCTGCGCTTTGATTTCGCCGGCATAAAAGGTCTCACGCGCTTCACACATGATAGCGGTGTGACGGTCGGCGTTACCTACGACAGTCCTTCCATCTTTGCTCCCGCAAAATAAGTAGGGCAGGCATTCCTGCCTGTCGAAGAATCCAAACAGGCTTGGTTTGGTCGGAACAGGATCCTTGTCAACCTGTGACAGACAGGAATGTCTGTCCTACTCAAGAATTGCACGTGTAGCTGAAACATGTTTGACTGTTGCGCTTGGAGTGTGACGGATTGAATTCTGATTTCGGCAGCCGAAGACTTCTGATTGCTTGTCACTCGTCACTTGTGACTTCCCATATGTTTGACTGGTTAACAGCAATAGGAACCTGGCTGGAGCAATACGTAATCAGCCTGCCGATTTACTACGCCGCGCCGGCGATGGTTTTAATCGGCGCGCTCGATTCATCTTTATTATCACTTCCGGAAATCAACGACTACCTGGTTGTCGGGCGCTGTTACAAATATCCGAGCGCAGTGTTTTACTTTCCGCTTTTTGCCGCCGGCGGTTCGGTCCTCGGATGCTGGCTGCTTTATACGATCATGCGCCGCGGTGGCCAGGCACTTTTGCGAAAGCGTTTCAAACCAGAACGCATACAAAAGGTTGAGCGGGCCTACGCGCGTTTTGGATTCCTGGCGATTGCAATACCCGCAATACTGCCCCCGCCTTTGCCCTTCAAAATATTTGTGGCGACCGCGGGAACTCTCGAATACCCCCGTTGGAAGTTTTTGCTTACGGTGATGATTGCACGGTCGTTTCGCTACTATGTAGAGGGAATACTGGCGGTGTTTTATGGACGGCGGGTGTTGTTGTTTATGAAGGACAACGGATTAGTCGTCCTGATGATTGTCGGCGCTGTGGTTGTGACCGGCGTCCTCATCTATGTCTTAGTGAACCGTTGGCGAGCGAAGAAAGCAGCCCGCGCTTAGAACGTGCCTTTTCGTGGGTAGCCTCAGGTCTCCGCGCCAACGGCGCGAAATGCGAAAGCCTGGGGCAGCGCCCCAGGAAGGGGCCCGTGAATGTTTGGAGCGCTGAAGGCGCGAAATTCCCGGAGTGTCAGCATAAACAATTGTGATCACCGCAGTGAAGAACATTTCGCGCCTTCAGCGCTGAGTAGTTTTACTTTGTCCACACCTGGGCCGTTGGCCCATGCTATTACATTTCGCGCCGTTGGCGCTGAAGCCTAAATCTCGATCCACGATCGATTAACCGCCGGAAGGGCACTCATTCTTTTGCTTCTGCTAAACAATAAGATCACGGGTGGGCTGGCACGTCTTTCGGAATATTTCATCGCCCTCGGACCTTTCGGGCTCTTTGCCGTTGCCTTACTCGACTCGACCTTCGTGCCGCTGCCCAGCAGTGTCGATGCGTTGATGATTCTTCTCACCACAGCCAACCCGCGCTGGATGGTGATCTACGCTTTAATTGCTACTGCCGGATCCACGATTGGCTGCGTTATTCTCTATTCAATCTCGAAGCGTGCCGGTAGCCGTGCACTGCGAAAGTTCTCGCCCGCCAAACAAAAAAGAGTCAAGGAATTGATCGATCGCTACGACGTGCTTTCCGTACTGGTCGCGTCTCTCATGCCGCCGCCGTTTCCTTTCAAATTGTTTGTAGTCAGCGCCGGCGTGTTTCGTTTCAGCCTTACTCGCTTCGCGATTGCGATTATTTGCGGCCGGTTGTTTCGGTTTTTGCTGGAAGGATATCTGGCTATTCGATATGGCGCGCAGGCGAAAGAGGTGCTGGCGAAATACTATCCCTGGATCGGACTGGGATTAGTTGTGGTGATCATCGCCGTCTTCCTTATAAGAAGGTCAGCCAAGCGAAGGAAGAACCGGAGCGCTGAAGCGATGTAAAGCAAACTGTCAGTTTGCTGATGCTTGCAAAAGAGGTCTGCTTAAGCTTCCTCGTTCCTCCTCCGCGAGGTCCGCAAACTAACAGTTTGCGTTACGACGGGGCGCCTAAACCCCGGCGACCAATGGCAGGAGTTGCGGCTGCGGACCCGGTTCTGGGGGTTTTGCTGGCGGAAACTCAAACTTTCGCGCTGATGCAAGGTCTTGAATGCCGTGTTCCTCGAGCCGGCTTAACAGGTGCAGAAAAACCTCCGCGGTCGCGAGTGCGTCACTACCGGCGCGATGGCGTTGAAAGATGGGAATGGAAAAATGTTCGGCCACGGTATCAAGACGATAGTTATTCAAGCCGGGAACGACACGTCGCGAAAGCGTGACGGTGCAAAGGTGCGTATTGATCATTCGGTGGCCCGGATACACGCGTGAGATTTCGTGGTTGAGGAAGTTGGTATCGAAAGGTGAATTGTGGGCGATCAACACGGCGTCTTTGACAAACTCCAACCACCGCGGAGCCACTTCAGCAAAGACAGGCGCCGCTTTTACCATATCGTTGTTAATGCCTGTCAACGCCATCACAAAGCGAGGAATAGGAATTTCAGGGTTTACCAAAGCCACAAACTCATCGACGATTCTTCCACCGCTAATTCGGTAAGCTCCGAGTTCGATGATGCGGTTAGGAGGAAGCTTGGCGCCTGTGGCCTCAACGTCGACTACCACGAAATCGAGTTCGCGTAGTAAGTGCGTTTCGAAATCATGAGCCTGCAGCTCGACAGTTTTGCCGTCGATGATTCTGAACCGTCGATCGTCCCTTACCAGATCGCCGATGAGTTGGCCCGCGAGTTCTTCGTCAATGTGAGATACTTTGAAAACCACATCGACAATTTGTGAGGCTTCAGCGCGGCCACCAGACAGTCGCAGCAAGTCGATCGTTTCCTGGACCAGCATTGAGTCGGAGACGAGGTTTGAATATGGCGGCATTGGCCGCGATTGTAGCACGATAAAGTAGGACAGACATTCTTGTCTGTCACACTCTGGCCAGGGTCACGCGAGACGTAAGAGGACAAGAACGTGCGAGCAGAAGAAGTAATCCAAAAATTTCGAAATACGGGCGCGCTGCTGGAAGGACATTTTGTATTGACGAGTGGTTTGCATAGCGCCGTGTACTTGCAATGCGCGCTCGTGTTGCAGCATCCACACGAAGCGGAGGAGTTGGGCCGCGCGATCGCGCAACAGTTTGAGGAGAGAAGTATTAAGCTCGTCGCGGCTCCTGCGATCGGAGGCTTGGTGATTGGACACGAAGTGGCAAAGGCGCTCGGGGCGCGTTTCATCTGGACCGAACGCGAGAGGGGAATGATGTCTTTACGCCGCGGTTTTACTGTCGCTCCAGGGGAAAGAACACTGGTGGTCGAAGATGTGGTGACAACGGGCGGCTCAACGAGGGAAACAATTGAGGCACTTAAAGCTGCAGGCGCTGACGTTGTGGGCGCGGCTTCGATTATCGACCGCTCATCCGGCGAAGCTGACGTTGGTGTTCCACGGATGGCGCTGGCAACGCTAAATGTGGCATCAGTTGAGCCGGCGGTTTGTGAAGCGTGTAAGCGTGGTGAGTCGGCTATCAAGCCCGGGAGCAGGAAACAGTAGAGCAGGAGGCAGCGGCAAGGGCGGTAGGCAGAAGGCAGATTTTCCATTTCTCATTTGTCATTTTTCATTTGGCCAGCACGGGCTCGAACGTCCCGGTCCGGCTAAGGCATTGTTTTCCCAACCGGGCGATGGCAAATGAACAATTAGAAATGACAAATGAGAAATGGAAAATTTCCTCTCTGATCTACAAATCGATCACTCCAAAATGAACTTTAAACTCACTCTCCAGTACGACGGCACAGACTTTCACGGCTGGCAGATGCAGCCGGCGTTGCGCACTGTGCAGGGCGAGTTGACCGCGGCGCTTTCGCTAATCGACGGGCGAGATGTTGTGGTTCACGGTTCAGGCAGAACGGACGCGGGCGTGCACGCCGAGGGTCAGGTCGCAAGTGTGGTCATGCAAAAGGAAATTATTCCGGTAAAGCTTCGCGCGGCGATTAATGGAAATGTCGGGAAAGACTTACGCGCCGTTGAAGTTGAAACTGCCTCGGAAGATTTTCACGCTCGTTTTTCAGCACTCGAGAAAACCTATCGCTATCGTGTGGTAACGGGTCAAGTGATTTCTCCATTCTGGGTCCGCTATGCGCTCCAGGAGGCGCGCGCGCTCGACCTCGAACTAATGAGAGAAAGCGCGCAGCTTTTTTTAGGCACGCACGACTGGACAGCCTTCTCGTCAGTCCAAACCGACTCAGAAAACAAAACGCGAACGGTCAAAGACGTCACGATCAAAGAGGTCTCGGATGATCGGACTCGTTCGCGCATCCTTGAATTGACCATTAGCGCGGATGGTTTTCTTAGGTACATGGTGAGATCCATCGTGGGAACTTTGTTGGCTGTCGGAAGAGGTGAGATGGACACGAAGCTGGTGAAGCAAACGATTGATGAAGGCGATCGTTCGCTCGTGGCGGCCACCGCACCGGCTTGCGGGCTGACACTGGTTTCGGTGCGATATGAAGGCGACGAACGCCCCATCCACTAACGAGCTTGTGTGAAGACGTCGCGCTAAGACCTTATTTTCAAACAGAGCTAATGCAGATGTTACCGACCTCACTGCGTAGTTGGAGACATCGCCATTGACATGCCTAACGCTTGAAGGAAGAATGTTCACATGCTTTCTGACTTTACGGGACTCGTAAAAAGCGGCAGCGCCGAGGACCGTTTACTGGGTTCAATCAAATGGGAGCGCTTGCCCCGTCACGTTGCGATCATTATGGATGGCAATGGACGATGGGCCGCGCAAAGAGGTCAACCGCGAATCGCCGGCCATCGAGCGGGGGTGGAAGCAGTGCGCGCAGCGGTAGATACCGGCGCGCGCCTTGGTCTCGGCGCGCTAACTCTATATGCGTTCTCAACGGAAAACTGGAAGCGACCGCGTTACGAAATTGACGCGCTGATGCGCATGCTGCGCCGCTACCTGCGTCTCGAACTCGATGAGATAGATAAACAGAACATTCGATTTCAGACGATAGGCCGCACAGGTGCATTAGCGAAGAATGTACGTCTCGAGATCGATAAGGCCACCGAGCGCACAGCCAAGAATAGCGGCATGGTTCTCGCCGTGGCTTTGAACTATGGAGGCCGCGCTGAAATCGTTGATGCCTCTCGCGCCGCGGTGCGCCGTTTGATCGACGAAGGACACGCACCCGATGAACTGACAGAAGAACGCATCGCCAATGAGCTATACACGCGGACGATGCCTGACCTGGATTTACTCGTTCGAACCAGCGGCGAATTGCGAATATCGAACTTTCTGCTGTGGCAAGCCGCTTACAGCGAGATTTATGTCACCGAGACTTTGTGGCCTGACTTTCGGCGGCTGCATCTGCTCGAGGCAATCGTTGATTATCAACAGCGCGATCGGCGATTTGGGGGGCTGAAGCTGGTGGCGAATGAATGAAAAATTTCAAGCATCGAGGCAAATTTGGCGATGCATTTCGTTGGCTGGTCGGACGTAGGCAACTCGCCTATAATCAGAGGGAAAAGAGCGTCAGGTATGAAGGTATTTATTAGCCATTCGAGCGAAACAACGGACTTAGCCAGGGAGCTAAGCGAAGCGCTGACGCGAGCTGGGCTCGAAGCATGGAACCATGAGCAAGAGATCTTACCGGGAGACAATTGGGCGAAAAAAATCGGGCAGGCACTGGACGAGTCACAGGCGATGGTCGTGCTGCTCTCACCCGGCTCTCTTGACTCAACCACGGTGCGCCGAGAAATCGAATATGCCCTGGGCCGGAAGCAATTTAAGAATCGACTCATTCCAGTTTTCGTTGGCTCCGAGAAAGAACTTGACCTTCAGAAACTCCCTTGGATACTTAGTCATTTAAACGTGATCAAGTTGCCAGCTTACGACAAACAAGAGGAGGGCATTAACCGGATTACTGAGGCCCTTCAAGCCGTAGCTTAGCTCAGAGTCACGGAGAGATGGTATCCCTTCCGAACGAAGTCTTCCTTTCACACTCCAATTTGGATCGGCAATTCGCAACAGCAGTTGCTGAGGTTTTGCGCAGACACGGGGTTCCAATTTGGTATAGCGATGTAAACCTTATTGGCGCGCAGCAATGGCACGACGAAATTGGCGCAGCGTTGAAGAGATGTGATTGGCTGGTAGTTCTGCTCACGCCAAATTCAGTAGAATCGATTTGGGTGAGACGAGAAGTCATGTTTTCGCTTCACGATCGTCGTTACGATAAAAAGATCGTTCCGGTTCTTTATCGACCCTGCGACTACGATCAACTTTCCTGGACCTTGTCCTTACTGCAGACTGTTGATTTCACCCAAGGCTTCGAAGAAGGATGTCGGGCGCTTCTAAGAATATGGGGTATTGGGTACAAGCCTCCGGCGTAGTTAGTTTTTACTTCAGAACGAATCTGTAGAGAACGAATGTCACGAATCCTAACCGCCGTTGTGGTCCTACCTTTTCTAATCGCATCAATTCTAATCCCCGTTCTGGCGCCGTTGTTCGTGGTTATGGCGGCGGCGGCGATGGTGTTTGGCCTTTACGAGTTTTACGTTCTGGCCAAGAAGAAGGGCATGCAGCCGGACGTGGTCGCGGGATACCTGGCGAGCGCGGCTTTGTTTACGATCTTTTATTTCGCGAACCGCACGTCGATGCCGGAACGACTGGACCTGCAATCAATCGTACTCGTATTAATCCTTCTGACGATCGGGACGCTGGTTGCCGCAATGCTTCGAGGCGCGCCGTTTGAAAAAATGCTGACATCCTCCGGAGCAACGATCCTTGGTGTGCTCTATGTGGTTCTGCTTGGTGGACATCTGGTGGCAGTGCGCATGGGCTTTCCAACGGAGTTGTCGTCTGACCTGTTGTCGTTTTTCTTTCTGGTGCTGATGGGGTCGGACATCGGGGCCTATTACGTAGGCAGAGCAATCGGCAAGCATAAGTTGGCGCCGGGAATCAGTCCTGGCAAGACGTGGGAAGGAGTCGCGGGCGGACTAGCGGCGGCGCTGAGTTTGTCGGCGGTAGCACATTTTTGGTTTTTTCCGGAGCTGCCGTTGAAGTGGGCGCTTCCACTTGCCGCTGTTATGACTGTGCTCGGCATACTCGGTGATCTGACGGAGAGCGCGCTGAAACGGGGCGCTGGCGCGAAGGATGCGGCGAAGATTTTACCGGGACATGGCGGTGTGCTCGATCGTTTGGATAGCTTGCTCTTCAATGCGCCGCTCCTCTACTATTTTGCCCATCTTTACTTTAGTGTGTAGGGGGCAGTAGCCCGACCGTTAGGGAGGGCGTTGAATCTGTCAGGTTCACCAACGCCCTCCCTAACGGTCGGGCTACCGCCCCGTTAACGGGACTACTACCATTTAAGCCATGACTACAAAAAAAATTGTGATCGTCGTTATCAGCATCGTGGTTGGTCTGGGCCTGATCGTCACCATCTTTGCTGTTGGCATCGTCGGCATCGCCCTTTACAAAATTGGCAACAGCGAAGCAGCAGAAACTGCCAGAACGTTTTTGCGTAATAACGAGCGTTTGAAACAGGACATTGGTGAGGTTAAGGATTTTGGCAGCTTAGTTACTGGGAACATCGACATTAAAAACCGGGACGGGAACGCAACAATCAATATCAAAGTTATCGGCGAACGTGAGGAGGTCAACGCCAGCGTCGACCTCGCGTATCGAGATGGACAGCCGTGGCGTGTCACTGGCGCCTCCTACAAAAATGACGCTGGCCAGACTGTCGAATTATTCAACCCTTATGAGGGTAGAAAACGTGTTCCCAAGTTAGCAGCTTAGCTTAGCGGCAAAGTATGAGTACCGACCGCAGTCCCAAAGGAATAGCCATCCTCGGCTCAACCGGCTCCATCGGCTGCAACACGTTGCGCGTGGTGGAGTCGTTAGGCTCCGAACAATTCCGCGTCGTCGCTTTGGGCGCGGGCCAGAACGTAAAGGCACTGGCCGATCAAATTGCCCGGTACCTCCCTGAACTTGTCTCGGTCGAGACTGAAGAAGCGGCGCACGACCTACGCGTCCTACTCGTCGAAAGAAACATAGACCTTCCGAGAATCATCGTTGGCGAATCAGGGTTAATTGAGATCGCCACGCATCCGCAAGCCGACACAGTAGTCTCTGCCACCGTCGGGGCCATCGGCTTTGTGCCAACTCTCCGTGCGCTCGAAGCCGGGAAGCGTGTTGCACTCGCCAATAAAGAGACTTTGGTGATGGCAGGTGAGCTGATGACTCGTGCGGCGCGAGCTTCAGGCGCGGAGTTGTTGCCGGTTGACTCGGAACACAACGCGCTGCATCAATGCCTCCGCGGAGAAGAGCGATCCGAAGTTCGCCGGATAGTTCTTACGGCCTCCGGCGGGCCGTTTCGCACGAAAACGCTGACAGAGATGCGCGAGTCGAGCGTTTCGGAAGCCCTTCGTCACCCGACCTGGAGCATGGGCGCCAAGATCACGATCGATTCGGCAACCTTAATGAATAAAGGCCTCGAGGTGATTGAGGCGCATTGGTTGTTTGGTTTCCTGCCCGATCAAATCGGCATCGTGGTTCATCCTGAATCGGTGGTACATTCGATGATCGAGTTAGTCGATGGCTCGGTAATCGCGCAGATGGGCGTCACGGATATGCGCCACGCGATTCAGTATGCACTTACATATCCCGAGCGGCATGCATGCGAACTTCCGCCATTGGATTTGACCGCAATGTCGGCGCTTCATTTTGAGCCTCCCGACCTGGAACGTTTCCCGTGTATCGCCTTGGCCTATCGTGCCTTGCGGGAAGGCGGCACACTACCGGCGGCGATGAATGCGGCGAACGAAGAGGCTGTGCAGGCTTTCATAGATGAACGAATCTGCCTCACCGACATTCCCCGGGTCATCGAAGCTGTGATGGATAACCATCAGACCCGACCAGCCACAGAGCTTGCTACAGTGCTCGAAGCCGATGCTTCAGCGCGCTTGCTTGCGCGTGCGGAGATCGAAGGATCTGCGCCAGCCTCACATCTTGCAAAAAAGGCAGTCTAGTTTAATGTAATAAGTGTGAGGTAGCTCGGTCACGCGGAGCGATCTCATTAGCTGTTACTTCAGCTTCTTCGCCAGCCCGTTGGCCGAAAACCCGGTTTGACTGCTTTTAGAGCCCCGCGTAAACTCGATTCCGGCAACCCGGTTAAGGCTTTGGCATCTAAACCGACTTCGCTCAGAACCTTGCTGGGACGAGATAGGAAAGAGATTTAATGACTGTTCTTACAAGTATCTTCGCTTTCATTGGAATCCTCGGGGCGGCTGTAGTAATTCACGAGTTTGGCCACTTCTTAGTCGCAAAACTATTCAAAATCCGAGTAGAGACCTTCTCCGTCGGCTTTGGCCCGCGTCTTTTCGGCATGAAGTGGGGTCATACCGACTATCGTCTCTCCGCTATTCCGCTCGGTGGTTACGTGAAGCTTGGAGGCGATGAATCAAATGCGCCTATTGAAGGGGCGGGCGCGACGGACATTCCGCCTGAAGAGCAGTTCAATCTGCGGCCGCGCTGGCAGCGAATTCTGGTGGCGCTCGCAGGCCCGGTGATGAACATCCTGACGGCACTCGCGATTCCTTTTGCCGGCGCCTTAATGTATGGAGTACCGGTATCACCCGCGCCAATCGTTAGCTACGCTCCGGCGAACGGAAGCGCGCAGAAGGCGGGCATGCAGCCCGGTGATCGCATTGTTTCCTTCAACGGTACTGAGAATCCCGAGTGGGACACAATTCGCGGCGACGCACTCCTGTCTCCCGGTCAACCCTTGCCGTTGGTCGTCGAACGCAACGGCCAACGCGTCCCGCTCACGATTACTCCGACACTGCGCACAGAAGACGGAGAACCGGCGGGCGATCTCGATCTTGTCCCGGACAATGGCGGCTATCCGGTAATCATTCGCGATGTGATAAAAGATGCGCCTGCGGGCGAGGCAGGCCTCCAACCCGGCGATCGCATCTTGGCCATAAACGGACAAACAGTTCGGAGCGCCGAACATATTTCTTCTTTCATCCGCGAGCATCGCGGGCAGCCGATCACCCTGACGGTGGGGCGTAACGCACAGAAGCTCGACCTTACTGCAACTTCTCGACGTCTGCCCGATGGCACGGAAAGGCTCGGAATTATCCCTGCCGACGATTTCCCACTTCAACGGCCGAGCATCGGCCTGGCAGCCGCGTATGCGGTCCGCTCAAACCTGCAGCTAATGCGGCTAACCGGCAAAGCTCTGGGCCAGTTCTTTACCGGACAACGTTCCGCACGCAATACGCTGTCGGGTCCGGTTGGAATCTATAAGGCTGCGGCGACGTCAGTAGAGAGATCTGGTTGGGCCGGATTTTTTACTATGCTGGGGTTTTTGAGCCTGAATCTTGGAGTGTTTAATTTGCTGCCGATTCCGGTGCTCGATGGCGGCGCTATCTTCCTGCTGCTAATCGAAAGCGTGCTGGCAATCGTCGGGCTGAAGTTGTCGATGCGGATTCGCGAGAGGATTCAGCAAGTCGGTTTTGTAATGGTGATTCTATTGATGGTTTTTGTAATCACGAATGACATTTTGAAATTCACACCACTTGGCGGCAGCAGCGAAAGTCCGCCTGCGGCGTCAACGCCGGCGAAGTAATAGTCCAAAGTCCAATGTCCAGAGTCCAAAGTCCAAAGTCGAAGACCTTCGTTAATGATCTTTGGGGTAGAAACATTGGAAGCTTCCCGCGCGACGTGGCGAAAACGACTTTGGACATTGGACTAATTGATTTATGAGAAAGTCGAAAGCGGTTCAGATTAAGCATCTTCAGATTGGCGGTGGCGCGCCCGTGGTGATTCAGTCTATGACCAAGACGGACACTGCTGACGTCAACGGCACAGTCGCCCAGATTGAATCGATGGTGAGCGCGGGCTGCGAAGTTGTGCGTCTGGCAGTTCCGGACAACGACGCGGCTATCGCGCTGAAAGAGATTCGCAAGCGCGTGCCTGACGTGCCCCTCGTAGCCGATATTCATTTTCATTACAAACTTGCCCTGTTGGCGCTCGAGGCCGGCATCGATAAGCTTCGACTTAACCCGGGAAACATTGGCAAGCACGAGCGCATCGTCGAAGTGGTTCGTGCAGCGCAGGCTCAGAAAGTGCCCATTCGCATTGGCGTAAACGGTGGTTCGTTAGAGAAAGACCTGCTGAAGAAATTTGGCACAGCCACACCGGAAGCGATGGTCGAGTCCGCTTTGCGGCACATCCGCATCCTCGAAGATCTTGGTTTCACTGACACCATAATTTCGCTCAAAGCTTCAGACGTCCATCGCACCGTCACTGCTTACCGGCTGCTGGCAGAGAAGGTCGACTATCCGTTTCACCTCGGCGTCACCGAGGCGGGAACCGCGTTTGGCGGCACCATCAAATCGTCTATTGGGCTGGGCATCCTTCTACACGAAGGCATCGGCGACACGATTCGTGTTTCGCTGGCCGCTGAGCCACAGGAAGAAGTCCGCGTGGCCTGGGAAATCGTTAAGTCGCTTGGTCTCCGAACGCGCGGCGTAACTGTTGTCGCCTGTCCGACTTGTGGCCGGCTGGACGTCGACAACTTCGTAGAGATCGTCACTGAGATCGAACGCCGGCTGGCCCATGTTGAGGAGCCACTGCATCTTTCCATTATGGGATGCGCGGTGAATGGTCCAGGCGAGGCCCACGATTCTCAATTGGGGGTCACGTTCGGACGCGGGGTCGGAATGATCTTCAAAGACGGCGTGCCGATGCGTAAAGTCGCCGGCGAAAATATTGTCGACGCATTCGTGATGGAGACCGAAA
>DASQKG010000389.1:0-12590 GCA_035630655.1 Pyrinomonadaceae bacterium | reverse complement strand
CTTCGATAAGCGACAACACGTCGCCCATGCCGAGAATTCGCTGGGCCACGCGATCCGGGTAAAACGGCTCAAGCGCGTCATACTTCTCGCCGACGCCGACAAACTTAACCGGCTGGCCCGTGACCTGTTTGATTGAAAGTGCGGCGCCCCCTCGCGCATCGCCATCCATCTTGGTCAACACCACACCGGTGAACCCGATGCGCCGGTGAAACTCTTCCGCCGAACGAACCGCGTCCTGCCCGGTCATGGCATCGGCAACAAACAGAATTTCTACCGGATGCGTTTCGCTCTTTATAGTGACCAGCTCTTCCATCAACTCTTCGTCGATGTGAAGACGCCCTGCAGTATCAATGAGCAACGTATCGAAGCCGGTTTGTTGCGCATGCTTAACCGCGCTGCGCACAAGCGTGATGGGATCGTTTGTATCCGTCTGTTCAAAGATCTGTTGGCCAGTCGCTTTCGCAATGACCTTGAGTTGCTCTCGCGCTGCCGGCCGGTAGACGTCCACCGAAAGCAGCAGCGGTTTGCGATCCTGGTTGTCGGCCAGCCAGCGCGCAATCTTGCCTGTTGAAGTCGTTTTGCCGGAGCCTTGAAGGCCCACGATCATGACGACATTCGGGGTTTGCCGCGTAAAGACAAGTCGCGACGATTGGCCGCCCAGCAAATCAACCAGCTCGTCAAAAACTATCTTGACGACCTGCTCCGAAGGCTTTAACTCTTGCCAAACCTGCTGTCCCTCGGCCTTCTCCTTGACAGAGGCTATAAAGTCTTTTGCGACCTTATAGTTGACATCGGCTTCCAGGAGAGCCAAACGAATCTCGCGCAGCGCCGCGTCGACATGCTCCTTCGTAAGCACGCCCTCGCCGCGCAGATTCTTCAGCGTCCTTTTTAACTTATCCGATAAGGACTCAAACATAGAGCACTAGGTGACAATTCCTGCCGGCGACGGAAACGGAGATGATAGCGGCCACCCCAAAAGAGTGTCAAGGAAGGCACTTTGTGGGGATGGAGTAATTCTGTCGTACCAGGATTTTTCAGGGCCAGGAGACTAGTGGGTCAACACTTTCGATCGGAAGAAGCAAACTATGAACCTTGCGTAGCTGCGGGAACCTTTGAATTATGATACCGATGGCCTCTTGACATTTCCTGATGTGGGCGTCTTTCTCGGCCTTCGGATCGTCCGCGGTGACACCAAGGAACACCTTGTAAGCGCCGCAGTCTCGATGGTCGAGTATGAGGACTTCCGACACCTGATGCAGATCGATGGCCACGCCGAGTTGGTCCAAAAAGGAACTCTGCCAATCCAGTTTTTTGGGAGGTTCAGTCCTTTCCCGGAGGACGACTCCTAAACTTGCACCGGGCAGAATCAGTTGATCGTATTTTCCGCGCAGGCCCAGGGAGTCCATTGTTTGCAGGGTCCGATGCGGGTAGCGAGAATCCATGCACTGAAGCATGAGGATCGGAACGCCGGCAGCTTTACTCGCATCCGGGGCGATGTGTTTAGCCACATATGATTCGAAATCCATCTGATCATGTTCAGACATAGTAACCTCGCTTTGGTCGGCATTATACGCCAGCGCTGGCGCAAGTCCAGTTTCTCGTCAACCAGGCAGTGACTCGGTACCGTAAGGACGGGAAACGTCGTAATTTTCGAGAGGTGCTTCCAGCATCCAGCGCTATCGGTGTGTAAACTCCAGCCACTCAGCGCCAAAGGCGCTGAATATAAGAGCCTGGGCCAACGGCCCAGATGGACCAGTTGAAATCTTTTAGCGCTGAAGGCGCGAAATGATGTTGGACGCGGCGCAATCAATATGGTTTTCGGGCGATGGCTCTGGTATTTCGCGCCTTCAGCGCTGTCAGATTCATTCACCTCCAACTGGGGCGTTGCCCCAGGCTTTCACATTTCGCGCCTTTGGCGCTGAGACCAACCACGACTAAAAGCGAAGGGGTGGGCCAACGAAGTTCTCGTGGCGTTTGAATTCTCTTAATTCCCACGCAGAGAATCAAAAGTGGCGCAGCGCTCAGAACATTCTGGGCGCCGGGCCTAAGCTCATCAAAGGGCAGGAAAGTTCGAGATCACTGAGAAACAGCGGTCGAAGCGATAAATCTGGACGGCGGCGGATCCACAACGATGGTTGTTCGCGACAAGATAGTGAACAAACCTTCGGATCAAACCGGGGAACGTCCTGTGAGCGATGCGATCCTGGTCTTTTCCAAGCCAAAATGAAAAAAACCAATGTGGACGGCTTTTGGAGCGTGTGTTAGATTCTCCCTGTTTTGGCACTAACAAACGTTAGCGGCGCGTGGGAAATCGCCGCTTCACCCAACCTTTCGCTCGCCACAAAAGTAATCTTGTATGAAAGTTGTCCTGAATTAGGTGTGTTTAAGGGACTAAATGGCTAAGAATGCAGGCTCCGGGGGAGGCCCCGCGCCGGAAGACTCCTCAAGCGGTAAAAGTGTGGTCGATCTCGCGGACGCGCGTGTGCGCCTGAGAGCCGGCACCCGTGCGGCTACCAACCCGAATTTACTCGAAGAGCTACAGGAAGTTCGTTCCCTTCTGGACCAGGGTCTATCCGCCGAAGCGAAGACGCGTCTCGCATTACTAATCACGGCTGCTCAAAAAAATCCTTCAATACTCGCGCTGGCGCGCTGTGCATTGTCCACTGCGCTGGAGATGCAGGGACTGTATCGTGATTCGCTTGCGGCGGTGGCGATGTACGAATCGCCGGAATCAAGGACCAAGCTTGATCAGGAAGCGATTCAGTCGCTAAAAGTCCAGATAGGTCTCGCTTACAACTACAACGGAGATCACCCCAAGGCGATTTCGGTTCTTAAGGGCGCCTTAAAGGAGTTTTCCGACAGCGAGACGGCCGAGCACAACCTTGGTCCAATCTATGTAGCATTGGCTCGCGTCTATCGCAGTATCAGCGAACACCCGATTGCCCTGGATTATTCCCAACGCGCGTTAGAGCATTTTCGACAAACCGGGGAATGGCGCGGTTTGGCAGATGCTTACTTCGGCATTGCATTAGCCCAACTCCAGGAGGGCAATCACGAAGGTGCGCTGGAAAACTTTCAGCAAGCCCTCAAACTTACCGGCGATCATCCCGCCAGTTATATTCTCGGAAAAATCTACGCAAACATGGCGGGTGCGTGCTGGTTCCTTAAGCGCCCGCAGGAGGGGATTCGTTACCTCGAGAAGGCGATTGCATACTACGAGCGCACGGACCACAAGACCAATGCCTCCGATGGTTATAACAACCTCGGCATCAATCTTATTTTGATCGGCCAATGGAGCCGGGCCCAGGAGGCTCTCCAGCGAGCTTTATCTCTCGCATCAGAAGTCGACGAACGCGCGGCTAAAGTCCCGATGATTTTAGACTCGCTCGGCGAGTTGCTGATGTTGCGCGGCGAGCTTGACGAAGCGAAAGACTATCTCTTGCGGGCGGTCGAGTTGGCCACCGAACACGGCAACAAGTGGTATGCATGTCAGGCTTTACGAACTCTCGCGCGGTGTTATCTGGCGATGGAAGATCACGCCAAGGCGCTGGCCAATGCGCAGGAAGCGCTAGACCTGGCCGAAGTGATCGTCGACCGTCAGGCGATCTGTGATTCGCGCTTAATTCTGGCGGAAGCACACGTTCGCAACAACGAAATTGAAAAGTGCGCGGCACAGTTAGAAAAAATAACTGAGGAAACTACCGAGTCTGCAAACGACTTGGGCTTCACTGGTGAGTCTCACCGAATTTCCGGGATGCTGGCCCTGCTTCAATCTGATTTTCCTTCGGCAGCGCAACATTTCGGCAGCAGCGTCTCCATTTTCGACATGCTCGGCGATCGGTATCGCGCCGCGCGTGCGCATAGTGAACTCGGGCGAGCATACGCGACGAGTCAGCCCAGCCGTGCCATTGAACATCTGACGCGCGCCGTTAACGCATTTCGCGAGTTGGGCGCAAAGCTTGATCAGAAACGCGCCGAGGCAGTGTTGGACAACCTGGATCGATCCGCTCCTGAACGGAGCGAAGAACAATCGGCGCTAACGCAGTTGCTGACGTTGCGACTCGCTGAAGCGGTAACTTCAAGGGAACTTTTGCTGCGCGAACTCGCGGCGATCATGCGCCAGGAAACCAACGCCAAGCGCGTGGTGATTACTGAAATGGATGAAAACTCGCGGCGTCGCGTGGTCATCGCACATGGCTGCACGCCGGCTGAGAGTGGGACGATTGCAGAGGCGCTTGACGACCTCAGCGATGAAGATCTGCTGGACTATGGAAAAAAGAACGACGCCGCAATTCTTCAATTACGTTCGTCTCACGCTCCGAGCGCGACACTCTATATATCTCCTCGCAACCGGGCCAAGCTTCCGGGAGGACTTTCGCTGGATCCCTTAATGAGGATTGCCGAACTCGGGATGGACGTTTGTGCGCTTCGTCTGGGCGGTCAAAAGGGCCCACGTGAGCAGCAGCCGGCGGAGATGACAACCAGTTTGATGCCCGGTTTCATTCACTCCAGCCCGGCGATGACAAAGCTGGTCGAGGAAGTGCACAAGATCAGGTCATCGGACGTCACGGTTTTGGTGACTGGCGAATCAGGCACCGGCAAAGAGTTGGTGGCCCGGGCCATTCACGCACTCTCATCGCGTCGCTCCAAAGTGTTCGTTCCATTCAATTGCACTGCGGTGCCAAAGGAGCTTTCAGAAGGTTATCTGTTTGGCTATCGACGCGGCGCATTCACCGGAGCGGTTACCGATTCGGCGGGCGTGATTCGGACAGCCGCTGGAGGAACACTCTTCCTCGACGAGATTGGCGATTTACCTTTGGATCTGCAGCCAAAGCTGCTGCGGTTTCTTCAGGAGGGTGAGATTCAGCCACTCGGCGAGCAGCGTCCGATCAAAGTGGATGTCCGCATCATTGCGGCGACCAATACGGATTTAGAAGAGATGGTTGCGCAGGGGCGGTTCCGTGAGGATTTGTATTACCGGCTAAACGTGATTCGTTTGCGAGTGCCGCCGCTGCGCGAACGCCGTTCGGAAATCCCAACCATCGTCAACTACTACATCAATCACTATTCGGCGAAGTTTGGTCGCAAAGACATTCAAATCACGCCACCGGCAGTAGATTTATTAATGGTTAGTGATTGGCCGGGAAATGTTCGGCAGCTTTGCAATGAAATCCAGAGGGTAGTTGCGCGCGCCGAGGATTCAACAGTAATTACTCCCGATCATCTATCTCCCGAACTCAAGCGGACGTCTTCTCCGACCACTCCAAGTTCAACGGTTTCAACTTTGAACTCAATACCCACGAGCGCTTTGCAGAACGTCACGCTCGCTGACGCGCTGGCTGACGTCGAGCGCCGAATGATTGCCGATGCCCTTCGCAAGCATGGCGGCAACATCTCGCGCGCCGCTCGTGAGCTTGGACTGACTCGTCGCGGCCTCTACCTCAAACTCGAGCGTTACCAACTCAGCGCCACCGGCTAGAGGCTTGACCCGCTACTGACGTGCGCGCCTTCGTGTCCGTTGGTTCCTGTCTCCTCCACTATCGAACCGTCAAACAGATGCACTATGCGATCCGCGTGCTGCGCGTAACGCGCGTCGTGCGTCACCATACAAATCGTAGCGCCACCACGATGTAATTCCCTCAAGAGTTCCATCACAGCTTCGCCGTTAGTGGAGTCGAGGTTTCCGGTAGGCTCATCCGCCAGCAGGATGCTTGGCTGGCCGCCCACTGCTCGGGCCACTGCCACGCGCTGCTGCTGACCGCCTGAGAGCTGGCTGGGCAAGTGTTTAGCCCGGTGGGCCATGCCCACGCTCTCCAGAGCGTCGGTTACACGCTTCTTCCTATCTGCCGAGTTCATGCCACGATAGGTCAAAGGCAGCTCGACGTTTTCATAGACCGTGAGATCTCCGATCAGATTGAAGCTTTGAAAGATGAACCCGACTTCGCGATTGCGAATGCGAGCTCGCTCCGATAACGAAAGGTTCGCTACCGGCGTATCGTTCAAGACATACTCGCCATCGCTCGGTGTATCCAGCAAACCCAGGATCGACAACAAGGTCGACTTGCCGCATCCGGAAGGTCCGGCGATGGAAACATATTCGCCCTTTTTGATGTCGAGATGGATACCGGAAAGAGCGTGAGTCTCGACCTCGTCCGTGTAGAAAACTTTCTTAACGTCTGCGAGGTGAATCAGCGCATCGGGTGAACTCATCATTTGTCTCCTTCGAAAGGTCGCTTAAGTAAGTACTGCCTGCATTAGTGGGTGAAAGCTTTCAGCGCCAAAGGCGCGAAATGTAATAGCCTGGGGCAACGCTCCAGGTAAAAGTTTGAGTGAATCCTGGGAGCGCTGAAGGCGCGAAATACGGAACCCTCGGCGAAAACAACGGTGAATGGCTCTGCGTCCAATATTATTTCGCGCCTTCAGCGCTAAGAAGCTTGCTGTCTCACCTGGGGCGTTGCCCCAGGCTTTCACATCTCGCGCCTTTGGCGCTGAGAACCAGGTTCCTCTCAAGTCGGTAGCTTCAACGTACTCTGATACGATCGTAGCTGTCCATTGCCGATGTGTCCGACAGGATTACTTGATCGCCTTCACGCAGTCCACTTACGATCTCTATTGTACTTACGGAACTCCGCCCCAGCGTTACTTGCGTCCGCAATGCCTCTTGTCCGTCCGGGCTTAATCGAAACAGCCCCACAGTCTGTTGGCCCTGGCCAAACGCTGGTCGACCCACGTACAAAACGTCTTTCAGTCGCTCCAGCTCGATCGTTCCATCAACACTCAAATCAGGCCGCGCACTGGCCGGTAACGGTCCCGTCAGTGTCACGTCTACTACAAAAGTTCCTTCTCGAGCCGCAGGGTCGATGCGCAACACTTCTCCCTGGATTATGCCGTTGCGCGTGTCGACCGCCACTGCCTGCCCTAGTTTTACGTCCTTGATCTGTGTCTCGGCAATCTTAAGTTCGGCTTTCAGCGACGCCGGATCCGCTACGCGCGCGATGTTGAAACCGGGAGTGACCTGCTGTCCGACCTGCACCGACACCTCCTGCAGCACTCCGCTGGTACCTGCACGCACTTTCAAACCAGTGGCCTGCTCGCGTTTCAGTCTGGCCAGCGCGCGAAATTGCTGAATACGCGATTGCTGCGCGGCTATCTGCGCCTTGATCGACTTGCCTCCCATTGTCAGCCGCTGCTGTTCCACTTTCAGCCGGTTCGCAAGATCAGACACGCGAACTCGAGCGACCTTCAAAAGAATCTCCGGCACCAGCCCCTGTTTGCCCAGCACCTCGTCAGTGTCAAGCTGCAACTTCGCCTGCGTATACTCCGCGTTGATACTAGCAATGGTTGACTGCAGGGTCATGGATTCACTTTCCAAACGCGTTCGCAAACTCTCCGCGTCGGCCTCGGCAGCCTTAACCTGAAACTCCGCATCCATTGCTTCCTGTTCCACCTTTGGATTTGAGAGTTCTGCAATCACAGTGTCGTGACCAACGACGACCCCGGCCTGCAACGGAATCTTTTCTACCCGGCCCTCTGCGGGCGCTGGTACCCAACGCACTAACTGCGGCACTAAGGTGCCGATACCTC
Organism: Pyrinomonadaceae bacterium; assembly: GCA_035630655.1. Classification (GTDB taxonomy): domain Bacteria; phylum Acidobacteriota; class Blastocatellia; order Pyrinomonadales; family Pyrinomonadaceae; genus PSRF01. The sequence continues at coordinate 5,006 of DASQKG010000389.1, read as the reverse complement.
TCACTTCGCGCACCATCTGCCCGCGCTTGACCGTATCGATAACGGCGGTGGAACGATCGAGTGTGGGCGCGGCCGGCTTCAACTTTGAAAGCCCAAAAGTAATTCCCCCAACCGCCACCAGACCAACGACGATAAGGACCACTGTCGGGGCGCGCTTTTTTAGTTTGGACTTTTGAGGCCGCTTAATATCCATGAACTTAATTCTTAACTGACGATCGTTCTACGTTGAGTGTAGGAGGTTAGCCTTCTCGATCTACGAGACCCTTCTTACTGGGACCGCGGGCGTCTCGCCCGCAACCTGCGAGACCTCATACATCTTATCTAACAAAGAGCTTTTCGCGCTGCGCGCTCATTTGCGGGCGAGACGCCCGCGGTTCTAATGAAGCCGCCCCAGGTTCCGAGGAACGTTATTCGTAACGCACAGCGATCATCGGATCAACCTTCGTCGCGCGTATAGCCGGGATCGAGCAGGCAATCACGGCGACAAGTATGAGCAATACCGAGATGGCTGTAAAAGTCACTGGGTCGGTAGGCGTAACGCCATACAGTTGGCTGGCGAGAACCCTGGTCAGAGCTACTGAGACTATCAGTCCCACGAACACACCAACAAGCGCCAACGCCAATCCCTGTTTCACGACTAGTTTCAGCACATCAACCGGCCGTGCGCCCAGCGCCATCCTGATGCCAATCTCATGTATGCGCTGCGTAACCGAATAAGACATCACGCCGTAGATTCCTATCGACGCGAGGATAAGCGCTAAGCCCGCGAAAATTCCGAGCAGCAACGCGTAGACGCGCGGTTGCGCCACAGACTTGCCGATGATTTCATCCATGAACTTCATATTTGAAACCGGCAGGTCTTTATCCAGTGCCGACACCTCGCGTCGCACAGCACCCGCGAAAGCTTTCGGATCAGACGTCGTTCGGGCGACCAGCGTAAGATTCAAGCCCGGATTCTGTTGGAAGGCCAAATACACCTCGGGCTGCGAAGCGACTTGTAGCGCTGTGTGACTTACGGGAGCCACGACACCGATTACCGTCATCCAGGGTCTTTGAGAATCAATGGTGCCTCGCTTAAACCGTTTACCGAGCGGCTCCTGGTTGGGCCAGAATCTCCGCGCCGCCGTCTCGTTAACTACCGCCACGCCCGGTGCGTTTCCATTATCACTATCCGTAAAAGCCCGGCCATTGCGTACAGGGATGCCCATCGACTCAAAGTAGTTTGGACTAACTTTGCGAAGGAAGGCTCGCGGCCTGTCGGCCGCACTAAGAGGCGGTTGTCCTTCAATTCCCCAGGCGAGGTTAAGCTCATTACCGCTGAAGGGAAGGTTGTCGACAGTGCCCACGGACCTTACGCCGGGAACCTGGGCCACGCGTTGGACCAGTTGCTGCTGAAAAATTGCCTGGCGGTCCTTGTCCGTGTATTTGGTTTCCGGCAACTGCATTTCCAGCGTAATCAAATTCTCTGGATTGAAACCGGGGTCAACATTCTGCAAGCGCAGGAAACTTTTTATCATCAAGCCTGAGGCAATCAACAACACGAGTGCCAGGGCAATCTCCGTGACGACAAGCAGGCTGCGCAGGTAGTTCGCTTTGGAACCTCCGGAGTTGCCTCGCCCGCCTTCTTTCAAGGTTTCATTCAGATCCAGTTTCGACGCCTGCAGCGCCGGTGCCAGGCCAAAGACGAAAGAAGTGAACAGCGATAACAACAGCGTGAATGTCAGCACCTTCCAATCAATCCCAATATTGTCAGGGATGGAAACATTCGCGGGGCTGAAGATCACTAACTGGCGTAGAACCAATATCGCCAGCAACGAACCCAGCAGTCCGCCGGCCAATCCCAATAACATTCCCTCGGTCAAGAGTTGTCGAATGATACGTAGACGCGTGGCTCCCAGAGCGGTGCGAATGGCCACTTCTTTTTGACGTCCTGAGGCCTTGGCTAACAGGAGATTGGCGACGTTGGCGCAGGCAATCAACAATACGCAGCCGACGGCGCCAAAAAGCACCAGCAACGCCAGGCGGATGTCTCCGGTAATCTGTTGCCGCAAAGGCACAACATCAACTTCCATGTCGGCATCGACCTCCGGATATTCCTTTTGCAGTCGGCTGGCGATTACATTCATTTCAGACTGCGCGGCTTCCGGCGTCACTCCGGGCTTTAGCCGGCCAATCATGAAGAGCGCGCGAATGTCACGGGCCTTCAGGAGTTCCTCGGGAACCAATGGCACCCACAGATCCGCATTAGGCATAGCGTATTGTGAAGAGGCAACGGTGGCGGAAAAAGCGGGTGGAAATTTGAAATCGGACGGCATTATGCCAACGACTGTGTAGCTGTTCCCATTGATCGCCACATTCTGCCCGACTATGTTCGGATTCGCCCCGAAACTTCTTTGCCATAGCTGATTGCTGAGTATCAGCACCCGATTGGCTTGAGGCTCATCTTCGCCGGCAACAAAGAGCCTGCCATGCAACGGCTTGACTCCAACCACCGAAAGAAGTGTCGCGGTGACTCTGACACCAATTACACGCTCCGGTTGTTCACCCCCTGTAAGATTGAAATTACTGTCGGTGAAGGCCCCTAAATCCGTTAACGACTTATTATCATTCCGAAGATCGGTGAAATTAGGGAGCGAGGTGGGAATTTGTCCAAAACCCCTTTTGGCACTCTTTTCCCAAACCATCACAAGCTGATCCAGATTTTCATAGTTAATTGGATTGAGAAGGATCGCGTTAACAACACTGAAGATCGCGGTGTTGGCGCCTACACCCAGAGCTAACGCAAAAACAGCAACGACGATGAACCCGGGATTCTGCCGCATTACCCTCAGGCCATACCGTATGTCCTGCCAAAAAGTATTCATCGCTCCTCACCGCACGCCCGTTTAAGAGTCAACCAAACCGCTGATTATTTACGAAATTGCGAATTCAAATTTGCCAATTTGAACAAGGGCCCGGTTGACTGTCAACCAGATCGTCACGACTAGAGTAGACGGATCTTTGCTGAATTTTATGCATCCCTATGATGAGAAACCTCGGGTACGTCTAATGAGTCGGATGGAGAGTAGGATGAAGTTACAAAATGGGCAAGGCGAAAGGGGAAAGTTGATCAGACCTGAAGAAACGGAGAAGGGGCCTTAAATACCAATCGGGAAAAGCGACACTACATGAGCCGCTTTCCCCGCATAACGTCTTGGGAGGTAAACCTTGAACTTCAACCGATCAGGCGCTTAATGGCCTACAGTGGGAGGCGAATGGTGGAGCTAAGGACTAGTTACCGAGCAGTGATCCCAGAGTCGCCGAGCATGATTCCCTTGCAAACGTTGCCGAGCATGATCCCTGAGTCGCCTAACATGATGCCCTTGCAAACGTTGCCGAGCATGATCCCTGAGTCGCCTAACATGATGCCTTTGAGTTCGGTTGATGTAGTCATTGGTTTTTCTCCTGAAAGTCGAACGGTTACTTTTGATTACCGACTCGGTGAAGAGTTCTTCTTGGGGGAAGTTTTTCTTTTTTCAAGCCGACGTTAACTGCGATTCGCTTCCCTACTTATCAACCTTCGTGCCAATGAAGTCCTAGAATTAGCATGTTCCACAAGTCGTTATTATTCATGCACTTGTGGGTTCATTTTTCGCAGCCTCAGGCAGGAACACAAACTGCCGAAAAGTGCTTACCAGCTATACACCAACGCCCTCTAGATCACTTGAGGGCCTTGCATTCCGGCTCGCGCCCAACAAAAGCCGCTCTTTGAATCAATTCATCTGACGTGTATACCGCGGTAACAGGTGTTTAGTGAGTATCCAGTGGATCAGTGGATCTTCCTTGCTCTCATCCCAGCAGTGAACTGCTGGGCTACTATCAGTCGTCCGCTAACGCGGACTGACAGAACCACTTTTTGTGCAAAGCCCAGTGGTGTGGGTCAGCCCTAAAAGTCGCGAACGCCTTAGTACATTTTGAGCAACTTTCGCGAAGCGATCTCATTAGCACCGCGGCTTCAGCCCGGTGAATCGAAAGCCATCCAATTGCCCCTAACCGTTTTAACGGTTTACTGATGCGGGGAAACCGTGGAAACGGTTATGGGTTGGAAATAACGTTCTTGGCCCACCGGGCTGAAGCCACGGTGCTAATTAGATCGCTTCGCGCAGGCCGCGATCATGCGTCTGAGGAAAAGGAAGGTGGTGTATGAGTAAGTGTAGGCGTGGTTCGGCAAGTCGCTTGAGGCCAAATTTAGCGCTGGATTGCGCTTTTCAACTACTGAGGATCAGGGCGCGCCCCGAAGAGCCAAAGGCGCATAGCGCTAATGCGATCAGCAGCAATAGGCCTGTCACGATAAACATGAACGACACGCTGATCTGCGTTAGCGCGCCCGTCAGAAGGTATGAGAGAGGTGTTAACCCATAAGCGCTGAGCATGACAACGCTCATCACTCTGCCCCGCAATTGCGGGTCGGATTTTGTTTGCAGCCAGCTCGCCATAAGCACCTGCGTATAGCCGGCGATCACTCCAATCAACACCATTAAGACGCACGCCCAAATTACGTTGGGCACCAGGCCCAGCAATGTGAGTCCGAACCCCAGTCCGGTTGTCAACCACAGAATTGTCTTACCGAAACTGAACCTGGCATGCATCGCACCCACGACTAGAGTGCCCACCAGAAGCCCTCCGCCAAGCGAAGAAAGCATTGCTCCAAAGGCCGCCGCGCCACCGGCAAACTTCACGTTGGCAAGCGATGCGAGACCGACGGTAAACGGGCCGGCGAAAGCAAACTCCACGACGGCGGTGATCGTCAGCAGTGCGCGAAGCGTGGGTTCATAGTACGTATAGCGCAGTCCTTCACCGATAGAGCTCAACAGTTTCGCGCGACGTGCGCTTGTTTTGGCGATGATTTGCTCAGGAGCGGCGTCTGACGAAGGCGGACTCTTCATTAGCAGTAAACAACCGGCGACAAAGACGAAGCTTCCGGTGTCGAAGGCGAAAGCCCCACCGGTTCCAATCACAGAAATAAC
>DASQKG010000388.1:0-11751 GCA_035630655.1 Pyrinomonadaceae bacterium | reverse complement strand
AGGGGCTACTCAGCGACAATTCAATTACTCAGCACTCATTACGCATTACTTTGGACATTGGACTTTGAACCTCGTCTTGATATCCTTCGGGGCGCTCTAGTCTTTGAAAATCAGAAAATCAGCAACGGCCAAATGCGTAGCTCAAACTCCCACGTGCCCGAGAGATGAGCATCGCCGTTGAGCATGGAAGGTTCCAACTCACGGCGAATCGTAAACGCGAACGCAGTCTATCTATTGTTATAGATAGCGTCAAGTCTTATTTGACTGGCGGCAGCCTATCAGGAGGTAACTTCTGATGGGTTACGTGCGGGTAAGACCGAAGCGCTTGGCGGAAAAGCTGCTGCACATCAGAAATGCCTTAGGACTCTCTCAAAGTGAGCTCTATCGAAAGCTTGATGTCGAGGATCTTATTCCTTACACGAGGATCTCCAAATACGAGCGAGACGAACTTGAACCTCCTTTGCCGGTTCTCCTCCAATACGCACGCGCCGCCGGCGTCCACATGGAAGACCTAGTCGACGACGAACTCGACCTCCCAGCAAAACTCCCCGGCGCCGTCAGACACCGAAGCCTCAAACGCAAATCACCTTCTCGAAAGCGAAGACCTTAACAACTGGGACCGCGGGCTTCTCGCCCGCAATGAGCGCGCAGCGGGAACTGAGCAGTAGCCCGACCGCGAGGGAGGGCTTGAATCCGTGCTGTAGCCTGACAAGAAATGAAATTTGACCCGACCACTACTTAATCTCTCGTTATGAAAGTTCACTGCAAGCAATGTTAGTGCGCCAAGAACTCAGACGCTTTGACAATCTTGGTATTGCAGTAGCGCCGAATCGCTTTGAAGTCCCGCCAGTTCTCGGTGACCACGGATGCTTTCCATCTACGCGCGCTTACAGCCAAAAGGACATCCAGCGCCATTCGCTGCGATGCGCCAGGATTAAGCCTTTTCAAGCTGCCTCTGTGACTTCGTCTACGATCCTGACTTAATAAGTAAAGAACTCTGCTTGCGAGAAGCCAATCACCTTCATTAGGAACCATCAAGGAATTGTCTTCGCTGTATTGATGAAACAACCGTTCATAGATCTTGCGCTGAGAATCATCTCTAGCACTCGCCGTTAGTTCCATCAAAACAACAGCCGACCAAAGAAAGTTGCCGGACTTGCCCGGTAGGACTGTTGGCTTTCTTGAGATTATGACAGACGTGTCGTAGGTGAAATACGGCATTAGGAAGACGTGCGGGGATGATGGTTGTCGTAAGCTATCTGAAAAGCTCTTAACGTCAACGCTTCTCGTTTTGCGAATCTTTTCTTTCGCTCTTCATCCGTTTCGGGACTTTTATGACGCGGTCGTTCGTAGCGCTTACCGTTCGAACTGAAACCCTCGCCGTCCAAAAAAAGTGAAGTCTTCGTGGCGCGATACTTCGTCGATTTTCTCGCAACTGATTTCTTCGATTGCATGAAATTTTGGTTACCAAACTGGAATAGGGCTCGTCCGTGTCATCTCCCGCAAAGTATCATGAACCTCAGTCACCGTATCTTCTCTGATTCCTGTTTCATCAACCTCGCGTAGTCCTTCACCGGTCCGCGCGCAATGGCATACCTCATGAATCTTAGCCCGTGTAATTTTATTGTTTACGACTCGGTCAAACGCTTCCCGCCGGAGTTGATCAATGCCCCAAAGAAATCTCTGTTCCGCCTCCCAACGCCTACCGGCCCTTACGAGTCTACGGAACTGCCGTATCAGCCACCGTTGACGAATTACCATCGAATTTACGAATGTCTCAAGATGGGGTTCATCGAGCCGTGACTTATGTAAGCCAAGCTCTAGTAAGAGCTCCATTCTCTTATCGCGGAATAATCGCCGATCCAGATTCATGATAGCCTCCTTACGTTGACCGAACTCAACCTTCAGACTCTAAGGAGAATTCATCACAAATGTGCGTTGAAGGTCAAGCCATGGATTGGATGATACTCACAGCGCTGCTAGCAAGATTCTCGGCATTCATCTTCACGCGCTGTTCGGTTCTTACATGTGGGTCCGGTCATTAAGTGAAAATGCCTCCTTATCAGAATCAATAACTTACGGGCGCCGTTCGATCATTAAGTGAAATTTTGTTCGGGCATAACGTGAGAATTTCCTACCGTTTTCGTGCATAACTTGAAGATTTCCGCCAGATTGCTTCATGGGCAGTTAACATCGGCCTCCAGGAAATGGTTGCGTTGGAGTATTGCAGTTGCGGGCTCGTCTTCAACTCACACGCCCCATCTACCGACTAGCTACTCCACTCGCCGCAGGCAAACTCAATCAGCGAATAGAAAAACAACTTTCTGCTGACTGTTACGAGCCACGGTGTGCAAGGTCTTTGGTTGCTCTTCAGTGCGGAACCTGCGCACAATGTGCCCTCCTTGCAGGACGGCGACCGGCTCAAGACCAACGTGAGCACAGCCGACTATTCTCATCGAGCAGGCCAGGAGATCATGTCTGACGAAAATCGTTTGCACATTTTGGCGATATGCAGTCGCCCATTGATAGACACAAGCGGCGACCCCATACCGTTGCTTGACGTGACTGAAGAGCGCCGACGCATTGAGACCAGCATCAAGCGGGCGGGTGACGTAGCACGTGTCCACTTCCTGTCTGAAGCGACAACGGGCGAAGTCAAAGCCGCGTTGCGCGAAGAGTGGGACGTTGTTCACTTCACCGGGCACGGCACAGACGACGGCCGTCTCAAACTCGAAGACGGCTTCGGCGGCGCACACCTGTTGACGAAGCAGGAGACGACGCAATTATTCAACGGACAACGAACGCCGCTCGTAGTCCTGTCCGCCTGTTACTCAGAGATCGTCGGGCAGGCGCTACACGCGGCGGGCGTGCCCGCGGTCATCGCTGTGGACGCGCGCGTGCCGATTGCCGACCTTGCGGCGATCATCTTCGCGCAACATTTTTACGCCGCGCTCGCCCGTGGCTGGGACGTGCAGCGCGCTTTTGCCGACGCCCAAGGCGCGGTCGCGCTTGACGCGAAAGTGGGCGACGCCAAACCGCCGCAGGACGCGAGCGGCAACGACGAAGAGTCGTGGTCGCAGCGCTTCAAGTTGATTGGCGCGGTGCAGAGTGTCGTAGCCGCAAGCACGGGCGCGCACAGAGATGCGCCTGTGCGCCCGCGCTTCGCCGGGAATTTGCCTGAACCGAGCGCGAATTATGTGGGGCGGGCCAAAGAGATCGTTGACGTGGTCAAGGCCTTCGATGAAGATGAAGCGCCACGCGTTGGCCTCTGGGGTTCGGGCGGCTTGGGCAAGACGGAACTAGCGAAGGTAGTTGCGCGCTGGTATGTCGAGCGCGAGCGCGTGGATGCGCTCTTATGGGCCAGCGCCAGCCACGTCGAAGGCGAATACAAATTACGCGATCTGGCTTCGCTGCTGAGCATCGCCGCGCGCGTGTTCCGTCTGCCGATCACAGAGCAGAGCAGGTTCGACGAGCAGAAGGACGTCGTCCGCGAGTTCCTTGTTGCGAACCGCGCGCTCGTGCTGCTCGACAACTGGGAGACGATTGAGTCGAAGCATCGACGTGAGCTATGGGACTTCGCGCTGAGTCTGCCGGAGCCGGTGCGCGTGCTGGTCACGTCCCGTGACGTGCTGCCTCCGCAGGACGCGCGCAATCTGGAACTGGACACGCTCGCGCCCGCCGACGCCGCCGCACTGTTCACGAAGATAGAGCGCAACACGGGGTACGCCAAAAGCAATCCGCATCTGAGCGATGAGGAGGGGGCAATTCTGTGCGCGATCTGCGAGCGCCTGAGCGGCTACCCGTTGGCGATTGCCGTGGTCGCCGGGCAAACAGTCAGCCGCACACGCAGCGAGATTTGGGCCGACTTGCAGCGCGTGCCGAAAGACGTGCTGGAAGGCAAGCACGAATTGACGGGCGAACCGCGCGGTGTGTGGACGAGCTTAGGTCTGTCCTACGACGTGCTGTCGGCCGATGAACAGATGCTGTTCCGGCAAATGTGTGTCTTCCTCGCGCCCGCTGCCGTCGAAGACATCACAGCGATCACAACCGTTGAAAACGCGCGCCCCGTGTTAGACACGCTGGTTAAACGCTCCCTCGTGCGCATGCGCGAAGGCGCGTATGCCCTGCTGCCGATGGTGCGGCTTTACGCCGAAAGCAAACTCGCCGACGCCGGAGAAAACCCGCGCGAACTGCATCGGCGTGCCGGTCAGCACTACGAGCAGAAAGGGACGATGGAAGGTACGCTGACGGCAAGCGATCATATCTTTGAGTTGGCGACACGATTCGAGGTTCGTTTCGCAGCCGACGCATTTACCGGCTACGTCGCAAACTTTTATAGGGATTTGGTAATGCGCGGTTACTGGGCTGAGGCGCGAAGCAAAACAGAGCAGCTTATTACCGTCGCCCGCGCACTAGGCGACAAGCCGGCGGAAGCGCGAGCGATTGGCACATTGGGAATTCGCTATCAAAATATTGGTGAATACGAACGCGCTGATGAATTGTCTCGCCAGGCGCAAAGCCTCTTTGAGGAGAGCGATGACAAAAGTGGTGTGGCCGCAATGCTACATCAGTTAGGTAATCGGCAATGTCTGCAAGGAAACAACGACGAAGCGACGCGACTGTACCAACAGAGTCTGCAGATCGTAGAAGAACTAGGGGAGAAGGACGGGATCGCTCGCACGTTGCACCAGTTGGGAATGATGGCAGAGGAGCGAGATGACTACGACGAGGCGCTGCGGTTGTACCAGGAGAGTCTGAAGCTCACAGAAGAGCTGGGGGATAAGAAGGGCATCGCGGGCACGTTGGGACAATTAGGAAAAATCGCAGGGAAGCGAAAAGATTTTGTCGGGGCGACGCAGTTGTTTGAGCAGAGTCTCAAGATCGACGAAGAACTAGGGTATAAGCTTGGCATCGCAACCACGCTACACCAGTTAGGAAGTCTGGCATGTCAGCAAAAAGACTACGACCAGGCGACGCGACTGTGCCGGCAGAGTCTGCAGATCACAGAAGAGCTAGGGTCTAAGAAGGGGAGCGCGGACGCGCTGGGGCTACTGGGAATAATCGCAGAAGAGCTGGGGAAGTATAGTGAGGCAACAGAACTATTTCAGAAATGTTTGGAAATCAGAGAAGAATTAGGAGAGAAGCTCCAGGTTGCAGCCATATTGCAGCAGTTGGCGATGGTGGCACGGAAGGGAGAGAACTACACCGAGGCGACGCGGTTGTACCTGCAGAGTCTGCAGATCACAGAAGAAGGAGGGTATAAAAAGGGAAGCGCGGACACGCTGGGGCAATTGGGACAGTTTTATCGCGAGCGAGGGCAGATGAAGGATGCGCTCAGTTGTTCGCTCCGCGCATTGGCAATTTGCGAGGAACTGGATTTGCCAAACCGCCGCTTAGCACTAAACGATATTGTGAGCATTCAAGACGAAGTAGATGCGGTGCAGTTCACGGCGTGGTTGGGCGAGTTATCAACTGAGGCAGAACGAATAAGCGGCCTGCTTACTGAGCATCGCGTGAATGAATTCTTCGAGCAGTTAGGCGGTACGGCGCAGGGGGTGGTCGCCGCACGGGTGCAAGGGAGCGCGGAGCAACAGGCGGCGCTGGCACAACATCTCGCAGAGGTGGAGACCACAACGCGCGAACGGGGCACAACGGAACCGGGGGACTTCAATACGAACCTGGCGAACTTCTACGCTGTGCTGCGCGGTTTGCTTGCGGGCGAGGATATGACGGATAAGATTGCTGCGCTAGACGAATCGTTCAAGGAAATTGTGGAACGGGCGCGGGCGGCGAGCGCTTGAGCTCGTGCAGACACTATGCGCGTCGCGGTAGGAATTGACGTGGGCCCTTCAGGCGGCGCGGCCGTTGCGCTGCAATAACTTCTGTGGCTGACGAGGTGTCATCATGGTGCGAATTAAATGTGTGAATCCGGCGTGCTCCGGACCAAAAAAGAGTTTCGAGTGGGACGAGAGTCAACAACTCAAGGCGGGCGGTAGGATGGCCACGCCGCATGAGTCGGGCGCGGCGAGCCTCTTAGTAACCTGCTCGCATTGCGGCACAGGCAATAAGGTGTGGGTCATGAAGGTAAAGAAAAATGTGGGCTTCGCGCGGAAATAGGTAATGACAATGGCGGCTCCAACTGAACCGACGGACATCGTTGAAGTGCAGGGCGAAGCGCTGACGCCGCTCGACAGCTTCTGGCTTGACTCGGCGCGCAACATGGCGAAAGAGTCGGTCGGCGCGCTCGAAGAAGCGGCGAAGCAGTCGATCACCGTTACCACGCTGGCACAGTCCATCTATTTCGCCGCCATCTCGTTCGGCGACGTGAAGAATGCGTTAGGCACACTCACATACACGGGGCAGTGGCTGGTGGCCGGCGCGCTCGTTGTCCCTCTGATCTGCTGGCTCGCAAGCCTCGCCTACGCCGTGCTCGTGTTCAAACCGGAGATGTACGGCACGAATCTCGATTCGCCCGAGCTGACAAAGCAAGTCTATGAGGAGATCGTCGCCTACAAACATCAACAACTGATCCGCGCGCATCGCCTGCTGGTAGTTGGCTTCGGGCCGCTGATTATCAACGTCGTTCTGTATTTGATCTTCATTCCTGCCAAATCGAGCTAGATCACAATTTGACATCAAAGCTGATTTTTGGGTGGAACTACCGAGTTCGGAATATGAGTCCAGTTTCAGCATCCTTTGCACCCTAGCAAATGGAAGCAGAAATCAGCAAGCATGTTTGGGCAAGTGCGAGAATTGAGCGCGGCGTCAAAAGTTAGCCGTTAGTCCTTATTGATTTTTGCGGGGCGACGGCGGATCGGAATGCGTTCCTTGAGTAAGTCTCGGTGTCTCGTTTCTAGAATGGCGAGCTTTTGATAACTCATGCTTAGATTGGCGGCGGCGCGAGTGAGGCTACCATCAACCTGGGCAAGTGCCCGTTTGATCAAGGTATTTTCATATCTCAATAATTCTTGATTGAAGTCTAACGGTTTATTCGAAAGACCTTCGGCATCTTCCAGCCTCAGTCCTGCCTGAACTTTATGACCTACGAAATTCATTTCATGACCGAACCCACAAGCTTACACCACTGTGGGTCGGCGCATTAAGTGAAAATGCCCCTTCAACAGAATCAATACCTTACGGTCACCGTTCGAGCATTAAATGACACTTTCTTGGGGCATAACGTGAGAATTTCCTACAGTTTTCGGGCATAATCTGAAATTTTCCTCGCCTTCCGGCTGAAATGCCCAAAGACGGGATTATGCGCCCACGAAATTCACTTTATGACCCAACCTACAGTCGTTGCTTGTGTGCAGTTCGATGAAATAGTGGCATCAGTGAGTGGTTCAGCGAGGGCTGTTTTCCTTCGCAAGCGCGCCGATGAAACACAATCGCCAATTTCGACATTACTTTTGAGAGGTTCAAATCCGTGATTTTGTCCAGGTTTTTCTTATCACTCATGGTTATCACGCAGCTGGCCGCGAGCATCACGACGGTGCCGGCGCAATGGTCCAAGGTCAGAAAAGATCCGGATCCGCTGTTGGGTATCGGCGGAATGGCACTCCTGGAGCAACGCGAGGCAACCATCTCTTTTATCGTGGTTCACGACAACAGGCTGGGGGGACCACGTGCGGGCATCCTCACTGTCGTTGAAGGTAAACAGCCAGACCACCTTGAGCTTAGCTGGCCGAAGTACAAAGATCCCGAAGATAAGGCGAAAGCTAGTAGAGATCCCGCATACAAGGAGGAAGCTAAACTCCCCTCGGACCTGGAGGCGATTACCTTAGTGCCCGGTCCCCCTTTACCCACAAAGACTTTCATTTGCGTTGAATCAACTGGAAATGCTTTTCATATTTCCGTTGACCCTGAAAGCAAGGCGCTGAGGGTCCTGAAGGAATTCAAGCTGCCGGCTCCCGCCGCCAACATTGAGGCTTTTGCGCTGCATTTAATAGACGGCAAGTTGCTTGCAATGTGGGCCGATCGCGGCTGGGGTAAGCAACCGGCGACGCTTTTTTGGCGCAGATTTGATCTTGCGACATACGAGTTTGTTGGTGGGGTGAAAGAGAAAGCCGTGACGGTAGACTATCCGGAAAACACTTGCGTGCGCCACATTTCGGATCTCAAAGTTGACTCCGGTGGAAAAGTCTACATTTCAGCCGCACGTGACTGCGACACCAACGACGACGGACCGTTCGAGTCGGCGGCCTACTACATCGGCTCTTTCAAACCAGGCAAAGACCAGTTCGAGTTTAATCTGCTACCTGACAAGGACAGGCTGGAACTACTTAAATCCCAACTACAAAAGATCGAGGCACTCGAGCTTGTGCCCGGTCCGAAAGCCGGTTTCATTTTCGGTAGTGATGACGAGAACCACGGCTCTTCGATCTACTTCAAATGGTAAGCACCGGAATGTTGCATTTCACATTACTCAACCAGGTTTTGTCTTACAGTACCAGTTAGCGACTGGTGTTCACAGAAATGTGGTCAACTGCGCTTGTACCAATACTGCCGCTACCCAAAAGATGTCGGCAAGCGACATCGTTGTCTGTGTGGCAGTTGGATGGTGGGTTTTGACTTGCATCGCCCTGTCACTTCTATTAAGTAGGCTTCTCGACCCTTCGTAAGCTGTTGACAGAGTTCTTGCATGGGTCTATATTTCGCCCCGTTCAGCTCTAAGTACCTTACGCAGTCTCGGCAACCCGTATTCTTCGACAGGTCACTCATCGCCCGAGAAGCTTTCATCCTTAAGGTCCCACTCACTAGAAAGGTTCGTCACATGTTCACCTCCTCCCACTCCTCTCTCGATTCCTATTTTCTTAGAACTCTCTTCGGCCTTTCCATACTCGCGGTGGGCTTCATCTGGCCATTAACCGCGCTAGCGCAGGGATTGGTTATCACTCCTGCGCCCGTCGTTATCGCGACAACTGATCCAGTACAACTAACCATAAAAAAGGGCGCCGACACCCTGTCTGGCGATGCTGCAAAGTTTTCTGCTCCAGACGACGCCATCGTGTCGTTCGACCCCGCGACGCTGAAAGTTACACCTAAAAAAAGCGGCAAGACAAAACTCACAATTACCTACAAAGAAAATGAGACGGCACCCGCGGTTAGAGGTGAAGTGGATGTCATAGTGAGATATAAGAGCGCAACGATAGCGCCGACGCTCGTCGAAAGCGGAAGGACGTGGGAAATTCTGGGAGGGCAAAAGGTTTCGGTTAGAACTTCAGATGTAATTCTAAAAGACCTCAAGAATGACACCTCAGCCGTCGCACAAGAAGTAGAGTTTGTACCTGCGGATCCTGCATTGCTGGTAGCGACAAAAGCGACAACAGCCAAAGCAGGAGAGATCAAAGCGCAACCGGTTAAAGGAGTAACTGAAACGAATGTTGTTTTGAAGGTGGACGGCGTTGAGTATCCCCCAATAAAAATCAAAGTAATTGAGGCGGTTACCGGCTTTAGCGTCCTCTTAGGAGGGCGACCAATAGCGCCGCAGGATGGCCTTGTGAAGATTTCCATACCTGAAGGTGAAAAGAGGATTCTGGAGGTCAAACCTGTTGGGCGTCAGGACAAGATCAAAGACTTAAAGAATTTTAGTTTTACTTTGCCCGATCCACCAAATCTTCTTACCATAACCCCCAAGGATGACAATTTTGAAGTCGCTGCCAACGTTACTGGTGCTACAACGACAGACACTTCTCGGATGACATTCATCGCGACAAACCAGGATGTCGTCGAGGGAGTGCCGAGCGATGCCCGGCTAACGGTGGAGTTCCAAATTCCGAGGAAGACAAGTTACATAGAACTGCAAACTCCCCAAGGCAGTTTCCTGACTCGTAACGGGAAAGTAACGGTCCGAGCTGCGGTGAGGAATAAGGCGACGGCTAGCGCTTTGAGTTCATCGGTCGCGTTTGAGCTTTTTGAAAAGGAAAAGAACAAAGTGTGGGTAACGCTCACTCAGGAGGGCGACACAGCAACGGTCTTCTGGCGTGACCCGTCTGAGTCAGATATTCGGGCCCACTACGGAGGGGAGTTGGTGACGCGACCAACTGAGGTCGTTGTGACAGCAACCGCCACTGTCGGAACTGAAAAAGTGGAGAGCCAAGTCACTCTACGAATGGCCGAAGTGAGCAAGTTCGCAAAGCTTAAGGTGAAGCTGAATATTATGGACGAACGCACTGCCAGCGATCTTTACAGTTCGGTCATGAGCAACGAGTACTACGTCCTCACGGTTCGCCTATTCAACAACCTGAAAGATGAGGAGACGAGAGAATATATTGGATCCTCTATCCTCGCTTATAGTGCATCAATTGAGGTAGCGGTGGAACTCGAGAAAAAATTTGACCGTAAGAGTGGTACAGCTGTTCCTGGGCTTATACGTAAGGATGCTGCAAAGCGGGTTGCTGATTTGAGAAGTGATACAGTGGAAAGACATGCGATAAACCAAGCAACCAGGGATCTCGCATTTGCAAGGTCTTCGAGCGACGATCTCCAGAATGCGGGTGAGGAAGAACAACGGCGATATAGAGAAGTCTATTCCTTATTCAAGGAGATAGAAACCCTGGCAGCCAGGGTTGAGGATCTGAGGCGAGATCCTCCCCAATCCGCCGAACTGAAAGCCGCTGAGACTCAGTATGTCGATCTCTACACCAAGTACCAATTGGCAATTGGACGGGCGCAAAAAGCGAGTGAAGCCTTGATGAGCATACGTGAAAACATAGCTCGCGCTGCCTACCGGCGACGTCCAATAACACAGGCCCTTGATGGCGATACAACGGACGTCTATGACGACGGGCTCTGGCACCGATTGACCCGAGACGATCTAAACATTATCCAACCCGGTCAACCGCCGGCTGAGATGGGAAGGGGCCTGTTTCCTAAAGCTAGGAGACTGGAAGATTTGTCCCGCACGGTTGAGAGCGGTTTGACCGTTTCGGCAGATCGGCGTCCGACTGAACCGGAGGTTATTGACCCACCATGTATCGGAACAATTACCTATCGCCCGTTCACATTTGAAATGATGGTCAATACAGTAGATCGGCGCGATGAACGAGGTAGAAGAAGCAAAATTTTCAGGTTATTAGATTTCGTCGGCACGGCCACCTCTTATGTAACCGCTGTTGCTGTTCCAGGTAGCAGCAGCGACCTGCCCCTCGGTCTCGAGAAGTTCCGTAACCTTCTAATTCCCGGACTCGACAGGATTTTTCCCAACCACAAAGAGCAACAACGCCAGAATATTGTCTCTCAGGCCATGAAGGAGATAGAGGAGATACCCTTCGGTTCCGACATCACTCGAGTGATCTTCATTCCCAAGAAGAACATACGCGGCCTACTTAGTGGACACGATCTACGCATCAGCGAGATTTGTCCTTTCTATTTCAGCGTAGATGTGGCCATCATTCAGAAAGGTCGAGAGACAGTGCAGCAAGGGGCAGTAACGCGATAATCTCGATCCTTCAGGTTAACAATTACGTGGCGCAGGTTGGGGCGTCACTTGATTCCGACAACTAGCGAGTCCCGTCCTGCCAGTTGTTCGACGCGAGTTGAACTAAACCCGGCATCGCGCATCCACTGGGACAGTCCTTGCCCGTGTAGTCCAAGCTCTCGGAGTTTCAATCAGCATTGTGACTCATCAACAAACCGAACGCACCCTGACGCCGGGCATCGTCGATGAGCGGTTCAAAGACGGGAAAAGGCCCACCTTCCGGCAGCGCGTCGTAGGCTTTCTCGATCAACATCGATTTCTGGTTAAGGTCC
>DASQKG010000387.1:0-2718 GCA_035630655.1 Pyrinomonadaceae bacterium | reverse complement strand
TAAGAGCAAACACCAGGTCCCAGTAAGCCTGCTGAACTCGTGAGATAACATCTATCGTGCGCAGTCGAAAATCTGCGTCGGATTGTTCAAGTCGTTTCTTCTGAATCCGAATCTGACGGCGGCTGTTGTCGATCGAGCGGTTGCGCCAGAGTGGTTGCGTAAACGTAAGACCGAGGTTACCGGAAAAAACCGGATTGAAAATGCTGGACGTGGAATTCGTTTTCGTCTTGCTATTGATGTAGCTCAATTCATAAGTGCCGCCGCCAGTCGAAAAGAATTTCGATATAGACGGCGCCATCGTGTAGGTGGTCGAGGAAATCGTTCCCGATGCGGTTGAACCGGAAAAGATACCCTGCTGTGGCGAGATGCGCTTGTCGATCTGTGGTGTGAAACTGAGGAACGGATCGTAAACACCTTCCAGGGAGCGCAACTGCGTTTCCGCAAAACGCACCTCGTCACGCGCGAATTCGATGTCGTTATTGTTCGCAAGTGCTCGCTTAACCGCGTCGTTCAGCGACATCGGAATCGTGTTGTCGCTCGTAACTCCCAGCCTGGTCATGTTTGGCATCGGCGGCAGCGGCTTCTGTTCGACGGCCGGAAACACCGGTTCGCGCGGTTCCTGAATCGGTTCCACATCGTTGGTAACCGGTGGCGTCGCGGTTGGATCTGGTGACTGCGGAGTGACAACCGGAGCTCCCGGAGGCGCTTGCGGGTTAGGCCGCGGAATTCCCGGCGGGGCGGTTGGAGGCTGTTGCTGCGTGCCTGGAGCGGCGGTCGGGTTTTGCGTCTCCTGTCCCGGCGGCTTGGTCGCGTCCTTCACAGCCGGATTCGGAGTCGCAACCGGCGTTTGGCCGTAAGCCACGTTGCCTCCAACAAAGAGAAACGCAGAAAGAAACAACGTTTTAAACAGCACACGAGGCTGAGGATTAACCATTACAGCAAAGCTCCTTCAAATTTTCTCGTCTATTGCGGGCCAAGTGTTAGCAAACAAGTCTCGGCGGATCAAGTCTTAACTACGCTATTTTGGCGAAACCAGTTTCAAAAAGATGACTATTGAGCGCCATCCGCGAGTCTCAAAAATGCGAGTGGTGCAATCAACTCAGACACCAAAAAGCACCGGATGGTTACAGGCTTGACACTCAAAGCTACGCCGCATAATCTTGGCCTTCTTTATCCACAGCAAGTTTCGCGCCTCGTTTACCTAAAGCAGTGGAGCATAGTGTGTCCGGATCATTCCGGGCAGAAGCGGGGCAGAGGATTGTTGGATTAACTGGCAGGAGGGAAACAGGGCAATGGCGGTGAAAGTTGGTATAAACGGCTTTGGACGCATTGGTAGGAACATTTACCGGACATCAATTGGTGACCCGGATATTGATTTTGTCGCCGTAAATGATCTAACCGATACGAAGACACTCGCCCATCTTCTCAAGTACGACTCGGTGCTCGGAAATCTCGATCATGAGATTACCAGTACCGAAAATGGGATTAAGGTCGAGAACGACGAATTCCGCGTATTTTCGCAACGCGACCCGGCGGCAATCGATTGGGAGTCGGTAGGCGCGGAAATCGTGATCGAATCCACAGGGATTTTCACCAAGGCCGAAGACGCGAAGAAGCACCTCCGCGGCTCAGTCAAGAAAGTCATTATCTCCGCTCCTGCCAAGAACGAAGACATTACCATCGTGCTGGGTGTTAACGAAGAGAGTTACGATCCTGCTGCCCATAACGTCATATCAAACGCCTCCTGCACCACAAACTGCCTGGCGCCCGTGGCCAAGGTGATTCACGAGAAATTTGGGATTCGTTCGGCGCAGATGACCACGATCCACTCGTATACAAATGATCAGCAACTGCTGGATCTGCCGCATAAGGATTTGCGGCGGGCGCGTGCTGCGGGGCTTTCGATGATTCCTACTTCGACCGGTGCGGCCAAAGCTGTGGCCCTGGTTCTGCCGGAGCTGAAAGGCAAGTTTGACGGAATCTCCGTGCGCGTGCCGACGCCAAACGTGTCGCTTGTCGACGTGGTGATCGACGTGGAGAAGGACACGACTACAGAGGAAGTAAACCGCGCGCTGAAGGATGCGGCGAACGAAGAGCTTAAAGGCATACTAGCGTTTTCCGAAGAGCCCCTTGTGTCAGCTGACTTCCGGCGAAATCCGAACTCGTCAATCGTGGATGCCGAGTACACGAAAGTAATCGGCGGAAATATGATCAAGATACTGTCGTGGTACGACAACGAGTGGGGCTATTCCTGCCGCGTTAGAGACCTGATCAAGTTCATAGCGAGTAAAGGACTTTAAAAGATAGTGGTGTGTGGCTCCCGTTTAGATCGGGCCCTTGTGCCCGCCGTGGGCGGACAAGTCCGCACTCTAAACGGACCGAAAAACAACTCAGGTACTCATCACTCATGGCTCATTACTCATCACTATGCCGAAGCTCTCAATTAAAGATCTCGAGCTAAAGGGCAAACGCGTCTTCATTCGTGTCGATTTCAACGTGCCGATAAAGGAAGGCAAGGTTGACGACGATACGCGCATTCAGGCCTCACTTCCGACGATCAATTTCGCAGTCGAGCAGGGCGCGCGTGTAGTCCTCGCTTCGCATCTGGGCCGGCCGAAAGGCGAGCGCGTTGAGAAATACAGTCTGAGCCCGGTGGCCGAGCACCTCTCAAAGGTGCTCGATAAACCAGTCGCTTTTGCTACCGACTGCATCGGCGAC
>DASQKG010000386.1:0-24138 GCA_035630655.1 Pyrinomonadaceae bacterium | reverse complement strand
TGAGATGACCGGCAAGCCAGGCGGTTGAGACAATCATCTCTGAACGTACCGCATGCGGCTTCTCCTTTTGATGTGCCTTTCCTTGTCCTTCAGCTTGGAAAGGCACAAGGAAGAGGACGCTGGCGATTGTCAAAAGACCGCCGAAAAGCAATTGAGTTCGGGTTGAAGACCGGCGTAAGTGTTCCATTATTATCTCCTCCGAGCAATTTTCCCCTGGTCGGCAAATTCTATCTGAATCAACTCAGGACCATCGGTCTTTACGCTGCATAGCCACGGTGCGCCGGTACGTGTTTGCACAACGTTCCCGTTTGAGACGCAGCCTAATGAGAAAGGTAGTGTAGCAGTTTCCGGCCCAGCCAAACGGTAACAACCAGACCGACCACAGCCCACGTTAGATCACCGAGAAATTCGCTTAGGGCCAGCACCTGGTCGCTAAAGATTTTGCCTAGAGCCACATACAAGACGACCCAGAGCACCTCACCTGCGACGACCAGAAAAAGGAAGCGCGGCCACGAATACAAACCGACGCCGCTGGCTAAATTCACCCAAGGCCCGAACGGGGTCACCAGCCAGCGGCTGAAGAAGATGCCCGCCCATCCCCAGCGCTTGGTCCACTCCTCGGCTCGGCGCAGTCGCGCTTCGCCGCCAATCCTCTGGCTGACTCTTGAGATTACGCGCCTTCCCCCACAACGGCCTATGCAATAGCCGACGTTGTCGCCCAGGATAGCCGCCGTGCTCGCCAGCGCCAACACCCACCAGAGGCTCAAATCGCCCTGCGCCACAAACGAACCAGCGGCGAGCAGCATGATGGTGGCGGGCATCGGAATGCCCACCGCACCTATAAGGAGGGCGCCGAAGAGTACCGGCAGGCCGTACAGCGAGAACGCGCTCAACAACTCATCAATTAACATTACGGCGCCCGCCCTTGCTCTAATGGCATGATGGGCGTCGGCGTGGGACTGCCCTGTCGCGCGCGGCGGACGGCCTTGTTCAATTCGGAGATCAACTCTTCGACGGGGCGGCCCTGCACCCGCGCGATTTCCCTTATGGGGCGTCGGTCGGGCGGCGGCCCGGGTTGCACGCCGATGGCCTGAAACAGCATGGGCGGCGGCACGCGGTGAGAGCGCGCTATGTAGGGCACGCTCATCCAAGCCTGCACAGGCTCATCAGCCCTTGCGCGCAGGCGCGAGGACTGTCGCACCGCGCGGATTGTGAACAGGCTCGTGACCAGTACTGCGACAAGAAATAGCGCCGCCACCAACCAGAATCGCCAGCCGTTAGTCTTCATCGAAGTCCGTCCGTTGCGTGATTAGCGTTCTGCACACTCAAATCCCAGGTGATCCACGCCGCAACGTAAGAGGTGTCGCGATGCCATGCCATTATGGACGCTCTTTTGTCTATGTTCATCCATTCTACGCAGTCTTGGTGCTGCCCGGCGATTCGTCATCGTTAATGTGGTTGACCACGTCTGTCGCCTCAGGCCTTGAATCGTGGTTGGCTTCAGTGCGTGGCTCATTCCCGTTAGCTGGTTCGATCTCCGCTTCAGGTTCAACCACTGGTACGTTCTCGACAGCCGACGCCGGTGGCTCAACGACAGGTACGTCCATCCCCTCCGGTGATTCGCGAGTGATTAGCATCGCAACCGGAGACCGATCATGCTTCTTCCGTTCACTCATGTAAAAGAGAACCGGCACGGTCATGCGAGAGAGCAAAAGCGAAGCGACCTCTCCGGCCATCAGCGAAATCGCAAGACCCTGAAAGATCGGATCAAACAGAATCACCCCCGAGCCAACAATAACCGCCGCTGCCGTCAACATCATCGGACGGAAACGCACGGCGCCGGCATCTACGACAGCGTCTGCAAGCGCCATCCCCTGATTTAATCTTAACTCTACAAAATCGACGAGGATAATCGAATTGCGCACGACGATTCCGGCGCCGGCAATAAACCCAATCATCGAGGTCGCCGTGAAGAAAGCGCCCATCAGGGCATGCGCAGGAAGTATGCCGATTAGCGAAAACGGAATCGCTGCCATGATGGTCAGCGGCGTTTTGAAGGACTGAAACCAGCCGACGACCAGGATGTAAATCAGTATCAGCACCGCCGCGAACGCCAACCCCAGATCGCGGAAGACTTCGTAGGTGATATGCCATTCGCCGTCCCACTTCATCGCGAGTTTTTCGCCACTAAACGGTTGGCTGGCAACATAGCGTTCGAGTGCATATCCTTCCGGCAACTTCAAGTGATCTATCGCTTCGTTCAGCTGGAGGATGGCGTAAACCGGGCTTTCCACTTTTCCCGCAACATCCGCCGTGACGTAGACCACCGGCATCAGATTCTTGTGATAGATGCTCTGGTCCGCCGTCTGCTCTTCAACGCGCACCAGCTCACCCAGAGACACCAGATTCCCCTGTTGCCCAATGACCTTGATCTGCTTGAGGTCGTCCACGCTGGAACGCTCGGCTCGAGGGAGCCGCAGCACAATCGGCAAGTCTTCCTTTTCCTGCGGCTGGTGCGCCAGGCCAACGTTCATCCCTTCAACCGCGAGGCGCAGAGTGGCGGCAACCTGCTCTGCCGACACACCGTTCAGCGCCGCCTTTTCTTTGTCCACTACGAAACGATATTTGGTCTGCAGCTCTTCGATATATGAGTCGACATCGACGACGCCTTCAGTCTTATCAAAGATAGCTTCAATCTGCCGGGCGACTTCAATCTGACGCTGATAATTTGGGCCATAGACCTCTGCAACCAGCGTTTGTAGAACCGGCGGTCCGGGCGGCGTCTCAGAGATTTTGACGCGGGCCATATATTTTGCGGCGATTTGTTGAATAGCGGGGCGCACTCGTTTTGCGATGTCATGGCTCTGCGCCGACCGCTCCCCCTTTGGCACCAGGTTGACCTGAATGTCGGCCACGTTGGGCCCGCGTCGCAGAAAGTAGTGACGAACCAGACCGTTGAAGTTGTAAGGCGAAGCGGTGCCGACGTACATCTGGTAGTCCGTCACTTCCGTCACAGTGCGCAGGTAATCTCCGATCTCGCGAGTCACCGCCGCCGTGCCTTCAAGGGTCGTGCCTTCGGGCATGTCCACGATGACCTGAAACTCGCTCTTGTTATCAAACGGGAGCATCTTCACGCGCACGGCCTTCAGACCGATTAGCGCGAGCGCGCCCAGAAGCAACAGTCCCACGCCAATGAGAAAGCTGTAGCCCCAACGGCGATCACGAATCAGCGCTCCCATCACCCGGCGATACACGCGCGTCGTCCATCCTTCTCGATCGTGCGAGTAGTCATTTCCTCGCTCACGCTTCAGCAGCCGCAGACTGGCCCACGGCGTTACAATGAATGCCACCAGGAGCGAGAAGACCATCGCAGCCGACGCGCCGATGGGAATCGGCCTCATGTATGGGCCCATCAATCCGCTCACAAATGCCATCGGCAGAATCGCCGCGATCACGGCGAAGGTCGCCAGGATTGTTGGATTACCCACTTCGTTTACAGCCTCAAGGGCAATGTCCACGACCGGCCGGTCTCGATTCTCAGGCAGGCGATAGTGGCGGGTCATGTTCTCGACCACCACTATGGCGTCGTCCACCAGAATGCCGATTGAGAAGATCAGGGCGAAGAGCGTGATCCGGTTGAGTGTGTAACCGTAGAAGTAGAAGACTGCGAGGGTGAGCGCGAGCGTCACGGGAATGGCCGTGGTCACAATACCTGCTTCACGAAAACCAAGCGCAAGCCAGATCAGCAGAGACACGGAGAGGATGGCAATCATCATGTGTAGCAGAAGTTCATTCGACTTTTCGCTCGCCGTCTCGCCGTAGTTGCGTGTCACTACAACATCCACATCACCGGGAATCAGTGTGCCTTCCAAGTGCTTGACCTTCTCAATCACCTGAGCAGCAATCTCGATTGCATTAGTGCCCTTGCGTTTGGCTACGGAGATGGTGACGGCCGGCAGCACATTCTGCTTTGCCGCAACCGCTGCGGCTGTATTGCCCTTCTCTGCTCCTCGGTTACTCTCCTTCTCATGCGCAGCCGCCGGTCCAGTTCCGTAAAGAACATAATCGGCCGGCTCTTCCGCCCCGTCTTCAATTTGTGCCACATCGCGCAGGTACACGGGCCGGCCGTTGGAAACGCCGACGACTACGTCACCGACCTCTGCGGCGGTGTGCAGAAAGCCTCCCGTCTCGACCAGAAAATCGCGATTGCCGGATGAGAAGCTGCCAGACTGCAACTGTCTGTTTTCCTGCTCGAGCATGGGGACCAGGCCCGCCGGGGCGACGCCATAAGCAGCCATGCGCGCGTCATCGATCAGCACGCGAATCTGACGGCGCTGCCCGCCGATGATTTTCACTTCAGAAACATCTCTAACTTCTTTGATCTGATCGTGGACCTGCGCGGCGATTCGTCTGAGGGTGAAATGATCGTAGCGGTCACTGGTAAGAGTGAGGGCGAGAACGGGCACGTCATCGATCGAGCGCGGCTTAATGAGAGGCGGGCTGGCGCCCGCGGGAATAAGATCAAAGTTGGCGGACATCTTCTGATTGAGCCGGACGATGCTCGCTTCTTCATTCTCGCCCACGTAGAAGCGAACGATCGCCATCGAATAACCGGAGGCTGAGGTCGAATAGATGTACTCCACTCCGGGAACCTCCCAGAGCAGTTTCTCCATCGGCTTCGTCACCCGCTCTTCTACCTCTTTGGCAGACGCGCCCGGCATTTGCACGAAGACGTCGATCATGGGCACGACGATCTGCGGCTCTTCTTCGCGAGGGAGCAGTAGCACGGCGCCGAGACCCAGCAGAATGGCAGCCACAATGACGAGCGGCGTCAGTTTGGAGTTGATGAACGCCTGCGCCAGTTTTCCCGCGGGACCAAGTACGACACTCGTCACTCTTGCACCTCGACTATTTTGTCGTGGCCGGCAAACCTGGAGCGGCTTCACGCACCCGGCTGCCGTCATTCACGGCGGCCAGGCCGTCAACCACGATCTGCTCGCCTTCCTGTAAACCGGAAAGCACTTCCACGCGGTCGCTGTAAGTCTTACCCGTCTTTACTAAACGCATGCGCGCCGTGCCCGACTGGTCCACCACGAACACACTGATCAGTTGGCCGCGCTCGACGAGAGCTTGTCGCGGAATCGTGATGGCTTGCGTCTGCCCAGTGATGAAACGGGCTTTACCGTAAAGGCCTGAACGAATGATCTGCTGATTGCCGCCGGGCAGAGCGATGCTGATCTTGACCAGGTAAGTTCTGCTTGCCGGATCGGAAGCGGGAACAATCTCGACCACGGTGCCCGCAAGTTCTTGCTGGCCCAGAGCATCGATCTGAACTCGGACCTGATCTCGCAAATGAATCTGGTTGATTTGGGATTCCTGTACGCCTGCTTCGAGCCGGTAATCACGACCGCTCTCGATGGTGAGCAAAGGTGTGCCCGGCGTGGCCATGTAACCCACATCCGCTTGCCGGGAAACAACAACTCCACTTATGGGAGCCACTATTCGAGTGAAGCTCGAATAAACCTGCGAGCCCGAGACGTCTGCCTTCGCCTGATCGATACGCGCCAGCGCCATTCGCCTTCTCGCCACCAGCGATTGCAGTAATCGCTCGGCACGCTCAGCTTCAGCATCAGCTACCTCCTGCCTGGCTTGCACCTCGTCAAATTCCTGCGGGCTGATTGATTGTCTCTCGCGCAACTTCCGGTAACGTATCAAAGTAGAGGCAGCCAGCCGCCGATTGGCTTCAGCGGCAGTCTGGCTGGACTCCGCAGCCTTGATGCTTCGATCTACTTCATCCAGGGCGCCATTCATCTCAACTAACCCGGCACCGGACTTTTGTGTTTGAATCCTGGCCTCCCGGCTGTCGATTTCGACGAGAACCTGGCCCGCACGCACTGTGTCTCCTTCGCGAATCCTCATTGCCACGATGCTTCCCATTACTTTCGATGAAACAATGCTGCTGGTTTTGGCGCGGACTGTGCCGACCGCCTCGTAGCTCTGGTCGAGAGGTTGTTGCGCGACAGTCTCAATCTTGACGCCCTGCACCATCGGGGCCGTCGTTACTGCTGGTTGCTGCTTTCCGGCGCATGAGATCGTTCCAGCAAAGGCGAGAACGACTAAAGCGAAGCTAAGCGCGTATTTCATCGGATGGCCTCTTCGGTTTTTCCACGCGCGATATCAGCCGGCGCGCTGGTAATTTCAGAAGACAAATGGCTGAACATCTTTCAACCTCCCTGTCGCAAGCAACACGTTTGCATAGGTAACGTAGTGGTCATGGCGAGCCGTTAAGACATCGGTGCGCGCCCGCACCAAAGTCAACTCAGCTCGCAGTACCTCAGTAATAGTTGTGAGCCCTTCGTGATAGCGATCCCTGACTATCCTCAGAACCTCCGTTGCCTGCGCGCTAGTTTGTCCAACGACGTGGAGGCGTTCTCGGGCCGACACAAATTGCTGATAGGCACGCACAACTTCGAAACTGATCTGATTGGCCAGTTGCTCCTGTTCGGCCTCAGCGATGGCCCCGGCCGCGCGCGCCTGGTTGATTCTGGCTTTGCGTCCGGCATCAAAGAGATTGACAGTAACCGAAGCGCCCATGGCGTAGTCCGAACTGCCAGTCACTGGACTGCGCCCGCTTATACCAAGACTCGTGTATGCATCCACCCGTGGGAGCACTTCGTCGCGCGCTCCGCGCACCTGACGCGCATTCATTCGCACGGCCAACAAGGCGCGGGCATATTCCGGACGGTGAGTAAGCGCCAGACGAATAAGTTCATCCGGGGCTTCAACGTTGAAGATTCGTTCACTTAGTTGGTCAGTGATTGTGTGTGACAAGTTCACCGGCAGGCCCAGCGCTGTATTCAATGCCGCCTGTGCGATCGCAAGTTCACCCAGGGCTTGAATTTTCTGTTGGCGAAATTCCGACAACTGAACTTGAGCGGCCAGCAGATCTGAGCGCACCACGAATCCAGTTTCAAATTTGTCCTTGATCCTTTTCAGATCGGCGGTGGCGATCTGTATGGCCTCCTCCGCAACAACCACTCTGGACTCAGCCAGCAACACTCCGTAATAAGACTTGAGTACGTCGAACCGAATCTGTTGAGCGATTAGTTCAGTCTGTTGGTCAGCCTGTTGTTGGCTCAGCCTGGCCAGATCAATTCGGGCCTGACTCTGTCTCTGATCAAAGACGGGAACGCGAACTGACAACACGGCGCGGAAGTTAGTGATACCGTCAGGGTTGTTGAGTGAACTGAGCAGAAAATTGTCAGCGCCGAATCGTCCCTGTTCCAGGAGTGAGCCAAACACAAAGACCGGATTGTTGCTCCTGGTCACGGTTTCCGAGGCCTGCAAGAACGGCCAACGCGTCGCACGAGCAGCAGCCAGTTGCGCGTCCGCAAGCTGACGGCCTCCCGCAGTAACTCGCGTCAAAGGATTCTTAGCCAGGGCGATCTCGACAGCTTGAGACAGTGTCAGCGGTTCGCCAGATCCGGTTAGGAGGATTGGCGCTACCACCGAATTGGTTTGTGACTGAGCCGGCACTGAGGAAGCAAGACCAAGGTTCACGAGCCCCAGGCCAAGACTAACCGCCACTATCCTCGTTATCCAACGATGCAACAGCATGTAAGCTCACGCTCGCGTTTTAAGAAAGGCAGCCTCAATAAATCGGACTCGCCGATCAAGCATTGCCTCGCGCAGGTCGAACGAAATATCGTCCGGCTCACACCGTCCAAATGCGAGTCTGACAAGCTCAGGATAAAAGGTGAACTTTGGACTACGAGACACTAATGTGATCTGGTGTTCGTTAGGGATCAGCCTGGCGAGCGACTCGGCAGCCACTACGCCACCAAAACCTCCACCTAAAATAAGAATGTTTGCCATGTCGCTTGATATTGTTTTGTGCGGCCCGGACCCTTCCCGCTCCTCAATCCTCAGCCAGTCTTACAAGAGTCTTTCCTGTGGCTGACGAGACTTATCCCATGGATCTGCGAAATAGGGATCTGCTGAGTGATTATGCTGGTCCAAAGTCCGGAACTTCCTAACGGCTGCCAAATCACTGTCTTGAAACTCACAAAGACTGCCCGTAAAAGCAATATGACCACCCTCAAGAATTATTATTCTGGTCATAGGCAACTTATCTGGTGGCGCTTCATTAATCACTATCCGGTCTTCCTCTTGCAGCGCCACATAATTGCTTAGGTAGGGAAGCTCGTGAATCTTTTTCGTAACATAGATTGAAGAGATCTTGTTGATGTCGCGTGCTCGTATTATTAAATCCAGTACCTGCACGGCAACGATCGGGTCGAGGCTCATGGTCGGTTCATCAAACAACATAATCGAGGGCCAGCCAACCAACGCCCGAGCAATTTCAAGTCGACGTTTCATGCCGCCGGACAAATGTTCAGGGAGCTTGTCCTCTTCGCCGGTGAGACCAACGAAATCGAGAGCTTCAGTCACCGCTTTCTGAATGTCCTCCTCCGTCCAATCGTGCTCTTCAAGTCGGTATGCCACGTTTTCGTAAACCGATAGACCCGTGAATAATGAATCCTCCTGGAACACCATGCCCATTAGACCACCGCGGATAGCTAGCAACTCCGACTCATCAAGCGTTTCAATTTCTCGATTACCGACAAAAATCTGACCTGAGTCAGGCTTCAGCAGTCCCATAGCGAGCCGGAGCAGCACCGACTTCCCCGATCCAGACTCGCCAGTCACTAAAATCATCTCACCCTCATGAAGCTGAAAACTAATGTCAGTCAGAGCAGGCTTATCATCAAAGGCGACAGACACGCTCCGGAATTCAAGCGCCGGTAACAAAGGTGTTGATGTATTAGAGATCATTGCTCCTCAAACTCCTTACGTTATGGATTATTAGCGTTCAGACACACCCGTTATTCTATCGACTTTGATCCGGAAGACGATTACCTCCTGGGAACCGGCATCCTCAGCAATCGCAGACTCAACCGGAGTGAGCATAGGGAATTGATTGAGAAGCTTATTCAGCACCTCCTTGCGCTCGCTTGGCTTAACAATCTCTTCGAAGTTGCCGAAAGCGAGCACACTTTTCCATCGTAGATCGCTCTCAACGCGATCCACCTGAATGCACGCCCGCGGGTTGCTTCTGAGTGCAGCTATTTTCAGGCCCGCCAGGGAATGACTATAGATGCAGTCACCATCGAAACTGTAGTTGATCGGAGTGATGTAGGGTTCTCCGTTCGCAATGCAGCCGAGTCTTGCAACTCGCGCCGATTGGAGCAGCTCGCGCGCCTGACTGTTATTCAACGTCTTAATCATTTTGGACGGCACTCTTTATCTAAACTACAGGCCAAGGCTACCCCCCCCCGAAAAAGTGCTTCAACTTGAACTTTTCCGGACGACTTCCACCGAGCAATGCGCGCGGGCTGCAACCGCCGCTGAAATACTTCCGAGAACAAATCTTTCGAACCGATTGCTGAATCCGGCCGAACCAACGAAAATACAGTCTGCTCCCCATTCTTCCGCGACTTTAGGCAACTCCTTCTTAGGATCGCCCTTCCTGATTTCAGTCGTAACACTGATTTCGACCCCGCTGAACATTTCTGCACCTCGCGCCAGGATCATTTCAGCCCAGGCCTGTTCTTCCGCATTGGATTGTTCGATGCTTTCCGCCAGTGGAGGAATAATGTCTCCGATAATCGGTGGCATAAACGGATCGTCGACAATTATCAACTTGACGTCGCTGCCGGCTGGCCACTTCCTGGCAGCAACGGCGCGTACTGCCTCTTCGCTTCCAGGCGAGCCATCTATGCCCACAATGATTCGTACCGGTGAGCCTGGCTCCTCAACGCGCCCGCGGGCGATGCGAACAGAGCATTTTGCTTCCGTCAGAACTCGCTGCGAAACACTGCCAAGCACAAATCTACCCAGCGCGGTGCGGCCGTGTGAACCAACCACAACCAGATCAGGCTTCCACTGATCTGCCCGAAAGACTACTTCCCATGCAGGCGAGCCGCATGACGAATCCGCAGACACTTTCCATCCAGGGAAGTTAGTCTTCACACGATCCCTCGCGCGCTCAGCCATAGCTAAGGACTCTTGGGCTGCGGCACAGCCCTTCGAGTAGACCCGCTTCAGGTCGGCAGGCACCTTTACCTGCCTGGCCTCTTCGACAATCTCGTAACTCGAGGGCGGTGGCGGCGGTAACCAAACTTCGGCAACAGAGATGATTTGAGCTTCCGCTTCGCGCGGCAGACCGGCGCGTTGTAGGTCATCAAGGGCAGCTTCGGCACAATCAGAGCCGTCATAAGCTATTAAGATCTTCATATCCTGAGTCCTCTTCCCGGTCTTTATACTGCCGGTTTTTTTGTGTGAACACCGGCCGAGCGCGGTTCCTAATTTGCTTCCACTCAGGGTGTTGAAAGTGCAATAGGCGTACCGAGAACTAACCGCCGTTTCCTTCATTAAAGCCTGGGGCTTCTTTCATTAAAAGAGGGCTCCTGCGGAGGTTCCCGCATTGAGTGGGTATGTTTTCGCAACCCGAGCTCTAACTAATGGTCGCAACAAAAGACATCGGGGAGTTTTGGAGCCTGCCACCTGACAGGCTCATGAAACAATTGGGCACCGGTCCGGTCGGACTTACAAATGCCGAGGCAAGACGCCGACTGCAAATCTACGGTCCAAATCGTCTGCGCCGGTCCAGGTCTACCGATGTGGCGACGCTGCTTTTAGCGCAATTCAAAAGCCCACTCATCCTTATCCTTTTGGGCGCGGTGATCCTCTCGTTCTTTCTTCGCGAACCTGTCGATGCGACGATCATTATCGCGATCATTTTGTTAAGCGGAGTGCTGGGATTCTGGCAGGAGAAGCGTGCGGCCGATGCCGTAAAGAACCTGCTTGCAATCGTCAGAATTGAGGTCCGTGTCATACGCGATGGCGCGGAGAGAGATGTGCCGGCAGAGGACGTAGTACCCGGGGATCTCTGTGTGCTCAACGCGGGAGATATCATTCCTGGCGACGCGGTAGTTCTCGAATCAAAAGACCTATTCGTACAGGAAGCAGCCCTGACTGGTGAAAGTTTTCCGGCAGAAAAGGCGATGGGAATAGTCGCTAGAGAAGCGTCGTTAATGAAACGGGCGAATGCGCTCTTTATGGGCACACACGTTGTCAGCGGCAATGCTCGTGCTTTGATTGTCTTGACCGGAGCGTCAACCGAGTTTGGCAAAGTATCAGAGCGTTTGCGAATGAAGCCGGCGGAGACGGAGTTTGAGCACGGCGTTCGGCGTTTTGGTTACTTGCTCACTGAGGTAACGCTAATACTGGTAGTTGTGATCTTTGGAATTACGGTTTATCTACAGCGACCTGTTATTGATTCTTTTCTTTTCGCTTTGGCGATTGCTGTCGGCATCATTCCCGAATTGCTTCCGGCCATTATCAGTATCAATTTGGCCGTGGGCGCAGAGCACATGGCTCGCCGGAACGTGATCGTCAAACAGCTTGCTGCAATCGAAAACCTCGGGAGCATGAATGTCTTATGCGCTGACAAAACAGGAACGCTTACTGAAGGAACGGTGAAATTACACAGTTCACTGGATGCGGCAGGCAAAGCCAGCGAGAAAGGGCTTTTCTACGCCTACCTGAATTCATTTTATGAGACCGGCTTTACTAACCCGATTGACCAGGCTATCCGCACACACGGCAAGTTTGATCTTACTGGGTATAAGAAAGTTGACGAAGTGCCTTACGACTTCGTGCGCAAGCGATTGAGTATTTTGGTTGAGAAGGATGGGGCGCACCTGATGATTACCAAGGGGGCAGTGAGCAATGTGCTGGACGTCTGCACATCGGTTGAATCGCCAAGTGGGTCTTCCGACCTGGCTGAGATGCGCCGGGGAATTGAGCAGCAATTCCAGTCCTTGAGTAACGATGGCTTTCGCGCTCTCGGGCTGGCATACAAACGTTTCGGCGAAAGGTCTCGGATCGACAAGAACCAGGAAGTGGGAATGACGTTTCTCGCACTTCTGGTTTTCTTCGATCCGCCGAAGGCGGGGGTTGTTGAAGCTGTAGTTGACCTAAGAAAACTTGGCGTCGCCCTTAAGGTAGTGACAGGCGATAACGTGCACGTAGCAACTAGTGTGACGCGAAATGTGCTGGGCTACGAGCCGAAGGCTTTGACCGGCCAAGAGGTCCATTTACTGAGCGATGAGGCACTGCGCGCCCGCGCGCCTGCGATTGACGTCTTCGCCGAGATTGAGCCCAACCAGAAGGAACGCATCATTCTCGCTCTCAAGAAATGCGGCAACACCGTCGGTTTTCTTGGTGACGGTATCAACGATGCGTCGGCGCTCCATTCAGCCGACGTGGGAATATCCGTGAACAGCGCCGTTGATGTGGCTAAAGAGGCTGCGACGATCGTCTTGCTTGAAAAAGATTTGAATGTGTTGGCAGCGGGAGTTCGGGAGGGTAGGAAGACGTTTGCCAATACGCTCAAGTATATTTACATGACCACAAGCGCGAACTTCGGGAACATGTTCAGCATGGCTGGCGCGGCATTGTTCCTTCCTTTCTTACCGCTCCTTCCCAAGCAGATCCTTCTGAATAATTTTCTCACTGACTTTCCGGCCATGGCGATCTCGACGGACAGTGTCGATGCGGAATTAGTCGAAAGGCCAAGGCCCTGGGACATCAGATTTATCCGAAAGTTCATGATCGTGTTTGGAGTGGTTAGTTCGCTTTTCGATTTTCTTACTTTTGCGGCGTTGGTCTTCGTTCTCAAGGCTACTCCGGAAGAGTTTCAGACTGGCTGGTTCGTCGAGTCGGTAATGACCGAGGTCCTGATTATCCTGGTGATGCGGACTTGGAATCCTTTCTATAAGAGCCTGCCCAGTCGACCGCTGCTTATGGCAATGATTCTCGTACTCGTAGTTACACTGGCCCTGCCCTACAGCCCGTTGAGCGGCATATTAGGTCTTACACCTTTGCCAATCACTTCCCTGCTCCTCCTTGGCTTAATAACGGTGGTCTACGCCCTTGCTTCCGAAGTTACAAAGAAGTTCTTCCATGCCCGGTTATTCCGCAATGAAGTGATGAAAGGCAAAGCAGGTTTGTCCATACCCGCTCAGGTTTAGGGTTGTAAGTCTGAGGTCAGATTTCAAAGAACGCGAATGCAAATATGGAACATGAACATTCTCCAACGGCGATAGAACAGCGCTTAGCTCGAGGACCACGACATAGCTACCTCCGGGACTGGATCTACGGTGGCATCGATGGGCGGTGACGACTTTTGCGGTTGTAAGTGGCGTGTCGGGCGCACGACTTTCGTCGTGGATAATTCTGGTAATGGGATTTGCAACCACTGCTTCCCTACTTGTTTCATTTTACGCGCGCCTTTGAGCTTTCGCTTATTGCAACGGGAGCGATTTTCTTTGCGATCGGCTCAGCCAAGAGCCGTTGGTCCACAACGTCGTGGTTACGATCAGGATCCGTAACGTTATTTGTCGGAGCCGTCGCTGCTGGTTTGGCCTACACGGCCGGGGCCATCCTCAGAACCCTCGCGGGCTGATGCGCAAACTTACACTCGATGCGAAAAACTGCCATACACGGCATTCTTGTGCGCGAGCTAAGTAACCTTTGTCAGTAAGAATAACGCTGAGGCGAAGCGACCGCGAGGCTCATTCAATCTTCTTCATCGAAGCAGGTGTAGCAAACTCTCTTTATTGCCTCGTAACCGAGCAATTCCACTTCAGGGCTCAGGTATGTAGGCTTTACTGGTTCCAGGCGTAGCAGATCCGTGCTCAGGTATTTCTTGTTGTCGTCGGGAAAGACTGTAGTGACGACAGCGTCATGGCCCATGTCGTTCTGGGCCATGAGGCAGGCGAGAAAATTGGCGCCCGATGAAATTCCTACCGCCAGACCGAGGCCGGCTGCCAGTTTCTGAGCCATCAGAATTGCGTCGCCATCCTGGACGCTTAGCACTGCGTCGAGCCCTTCCAACTCCAGTATTGAGGGTATGAATTCGTCAGAGATTCCCTGGATGCGATGCTGACCGACCTTGTGCCCAACTGAAAGAGTCGGAGATTCCGCCGGCTGCGCCGGATGCAGCTTGATCGCCGTGTTGCGCGCCCGCAGAAATTTGCCAACCCCCATTATCGTGCCGCCCGTGCCAACACCCGCAACAAAGGCATCGGGCCGGATCGAGCGAGAGTGAAGCTGCCACCAAATCTCAGGTCCAGTGGTTTTTTCATGTGCTTCAACGTTTGCTTCGTTTGCAAACTGCTCCGGTAAGAAGACATGTGGCTCGTTCAGCGCCATTTCTTCAGTCATGCGGATGCTGCCAAGAAACCCTCCCTCGTCGCGGCGGACCTTCACGATCCTGGCCCCCAGACTCTTGATCAAAGCAACTCGTTCCTCGCTCATCCAGTCGGGCATAAAGATAACCACCTGGTGGCCCAACGCTTTACCAATCGCGGCAAAAGAAATTCCCGTATTGCCGCTGGTAGCTTCAGAAATCGTGTCACCTGGTTGAATGTGGCCATCCCGATAGGCCCGCTTGAGAATGTGAAAGGCCATCCGATCCTTAATGCTGCCGGTCATGTTGATATGCTCGGCCTTGGCATAGATGACGCGTTCGGTGCCGCGGAAGGCAAAGCGAATGGCAAGCAGCGGCGTATTTCCGATCATGTGCTTCAGATGTTTGAAGCGCGCCGGCGTTTTCTCGATCGCAACCGCCGACGGTCCAGGATCGAGGTGCTTGATTAGCCTAAGCCTCTGGCTCTCAGTAGAATTGACTGGCATACAGACTACCCTTAGTTAATCGGACGATACGACGCCAGCATCTTCATGTAGTTTGCCCGTTCGAAGGCCGCCGGCTCCGCGCAGTGCTGCTGGCTCATACTGCCAATCATTTGTGCAACCGATTCGTATTCATGTTCATTCATCCAGCTGCTCATCTCATCAAGGATCGTGCCTACTCGCCGGATGCCGTTTTGTAGCAACTCCGAAGCCATCATCGTCACTTTGGCCCCGGCCATTAGAGACTTCAAGACATCCTGTGACGTGTGAATCCCGGTGGTAATCGCAAGGTCGGCAAGTAATCGTCCGTAAAGAATTGCCACCCAGCGCAAGGGCAGGCGCAGCTCGCTTGAGTTGCTAAGAACCAAACGAGGTTCGACCGTGAGCGTTTCGAGATCGATGTCCGGTTGATAGAACCGATTGAACAACACCAGGCCGCTGGCGCCTTCGTGCACCAGAAGTTTCGCGATGTTTGCGGTAGAGCTGAAGTAGGGACTGAGTTTCATGGCCAGCGGCAACGAAACTGATCGCTTCACCTCACGCAAGATGTCCAGGTAGACGTTCTCAACTTCGCTACCTTTGAGATCGCAGTTTGTTGGGATGTAGTAAACATTCAACTCGATCGCGTCAGCTCCTGCCTCTTCCATGAGCGCGGCGTAATCGATCCAACCTCCGGTCGACACTCCGTTCAAGCTACCGATGATCGGAATGTCGACGGCCTCCTTGGCCCGGCTGATGAGATTCATATATTGGTCTGGGGAGACATTGTAGCTATCCATTTCCGGAAAGTAGCTGAGCGCTTCCGCGTAGCTGTTTGTACCAGTCGTCAGATAGTTGTCCACGGAGAAACTTTCGAACGTGATCTGCTCTTCAAACAGCGAATACATCACCACCGCCGCCGCCCCGGCATCTTCCACACGACGGATGCTGTCGACACTGTGAGACAGCGGCGAAGACGAAACGACAATGGGATTCTTCAAGGGCAGGCCGAGATAGTTGGTTCTTAGACTCATAAACGTTTTTCCGAAACGCAAACTTTTAGTTTGTCGGTCGACGCAAGGCAATCAGCTTGCGTTACAAAGTGGTTGCCAGTTGCGTGTATTGCTGCCATCGGCGCTGAACTCCCTTTTCCGCCTCCGCCAATAGCAGCTTGGCAGTCTCGGGATCGCTCTGCAGCAACATTCGATAACGCCCTTCGGTGTAGATGTAATCTTTCAATGGAATCTTCGGAGCGCTGGAGTCAAGCTGGAAAGGATTTTTGTTTTCGGCAGCCAGCTGCGGGACATAGCGATACAGCGGCCAGTGTCCGGATTCTACGGCGAGTTTTTGCTGGTGCATGCCCTTGGCCATGTCGATTCCGTGCGCGATGCACTGGCTGTAGGCAATGATCAGTGACGGACCGTCATGCGCCTCCGCTTCGAGAAATGCTTTGACCGTGTGCGTGTCGTTGGCGCCCATCGCCACCTGTGCGACATAGACATTGCCATAACGGATGGCGCCCATTCCCAGATCCTTTTTTGCGGTGTGTTTGCCGCCCGCCGCAAACTTCGCAACTGCCCCCATCGGGGTCGATTTGGAAGCCTGCCCGCCTGTGTTGGAATAGACTTCTGTGTCCAGCACGAGAATATTGACGTTCTGGCCGCTGGCCATGACATGATCCAGCCCGCCGTAACCGATGTCATAAGCCCAACCATCACCACCGACAATCCAGACGCTCTTCTTCACCAACGCGTCAGCTACGCTGAGGAGATCGCGCGCCTCGTTTGGCGATGCTCCGGCGGTAATCGCCCCACCTTCAAGCTTCGCCCTTAGAGCGGCAACTAACTCTCGTTGAATGTTTATTTCGGAGTCGGTTGACTGATCGCCGGAAAGGAGACTCCCGGCCAGAGACTCTCCAATCTCTTCGCGCAACCGATTTACCAGATCTCTCGCGTAGGCATTTTGATGCTCGAGGGCGAGCCTCATACCTAACCCGAACTCCGCATTATCTTCAAAAAGCGAATTGCTCCAGGCGGGACCGCGGCCTTCCGCGTTCGTGGTATAGGGCGTCGTAGGCAGGTTGCCGCCGTAAATGCTCGAACAGCCGGTGGCGTTGGCAATGATGGCGCGGTCGCCAAACAGTTGAGTCAATAGCTTGATGTAGGGCGTCTCGCCACAGCCTGAGCAGGCTCCCGAAAACTCAAACAGCGGTTGCAGCAGCTGCACGTTTTTGACCGAGCTAAATGTGAGGGCGCCGTTCTTGTTAACTTCCGGCAACTGCAAAAAGAAATCCCAGTTAGCTCGCTCACGTTCGCGCAACGGCAATTGAGGCTGCATGTTCAGCGCTTTACGCGAGACATTACTCTTGTCCTTCGCCGGACAAACTTCGACGCACAGCCGGCAGCCGGTGCAATCTTCTACCGCGACCTGAATTGTGTAGAGCTTGTCCGGAAGTTCCCGCCATTTCGCCGGCATATGCTTGAAACCTTCCGGCGCAGCGGTCAGCTCGCTCTCGTCATAAACCTTGGCACGAATAGTGGCATGAGGGCAGACGAGCATGCACTTCCCACATTCGATACAAAGATCGGGTTCCCACACCGGCACCTCCTGCGCGATGTTGCGCTTCTCCCACTGCGAGGTGCCTACCGGATAGGTCCCGTCAACGGGGAAGGCGCTTACCGGCAGATGGTCGCCGCGTCCCGCAATGATCTCGGCAGTGACGTTTTGCACAAATGCGGGTGCACCTTCAGGCACGGTCCGCGGCAGATCGCGAGTGTTGCTGGCTTGAGCAGGAACCGGAACGTCGTGCAGGTGCTCAAGTGCGGCATCGACCGCCGCAAAGTTTTGTCGTACGACCGGCTCTCCACGTTTCCCGTAAGTCTTACGTATGGATTCCTTGATCCTGGCAATCGCTTCATCGGCCGGAAGCACACCGCTAATCGCAAAGAAGCAGGTCTGCATGATCGTATTGATGCGATTGCCGAGTTGCTTTTCCTTAGCCACCCGATAGGCATCGATAGTGTAAACCTTGATGCTCTTTTGAATGATTTGCTCCTGGACCGAGCGCGGTAGTTGGTCCCAAACCTCCGCAGGCGAGTAGGGGCTGTTCAGCAATAACGTTGCGCCATCTTCGGCGGCGCCCAGAACATCGTTGGAGCTGAGAAACTGGAATTGATGGACGGCTATGAAATTCGCGCGCTGGATCAAGTAGGTGCTGTGAATTGGACGATCGCCAAAGCGCAAATGCGACACCGTCATCGCGCCGGACTTTTTCGAGTCGTAAACAAAATAGCCCTGAGCGTAATTAGGAGTCTCCTCACCAATTATCTTGATCGAGTTTTTGTTTGCGCTGACCGTGCCGTCAGCACCGAGTCCCCAGAACAGTGCGCGCACCTGATTGTCGGGTTCGGTATTGAACCCCGGATCATACGGAAGGCTGGTGTGCGTCACGTCGTCGTTGATACCGATCGTGAAATGGTTTTTGGGTTTCGCCTTCTTCAACTCGTCAAACACACCCTTACACATCGCCGGCGTAAACTCCTTCGACGATAAGCCATAGCGCCCGCCAATCACGCGAGGCATGCGGAAAGATGCCGGCTCGTTAGCAGCGTTTTCGCTGAGCCCAGTGACAATGTCCTGATAGAGAGGCTCTCCAATGCTTCCAGGCTCTTTAGTGCGATCAAGAACGGCGACAGCTTGAACTGACTTCGGTAGTGAAGCTATGAAATCCTTGACGGAAAATGGCCGATAAAGGCGAACTTTCAACAACCCCACCTTTTCGCCGCCGGCACAAAGAGCTGCAACGGTTTCTTCTGCCGCCTCGCAGCCGGACCCCATCATTACCAGCACACGCTCGGCGTCAGCCGCGCCTACATAATCGAAAAGGTGGTACTCGCGTCCGGTTAGTTGCCCAAAGCTGTTCATTGTCTCCTGAACGATTTGCGGAGTCTCCAGATAATAAGAATTCGAACGCTCTCTCGACTGGAAGAAAACATCCGGGTTTTGCGCAGTGCCGCGCATCACCGGATGGTCAGGCGTCAGTGCACGCGACCGGTGCGCCTGCACCAACTGGTCGTCGATCATCGCGCGGACCTGTTCATCGGAGAGCTTTTCAATCTTCATTACTTCGTGAGAGGTGCGAAAGCCGTCGAAAACATGCAGGAAGGGAACCCTGCTTCGAAGTGTGGCAGCCTGCGCGATCAGCGCAAAATCCATTGCCTCCTGCACCGAGTTGCCAAATAACATGGCCCAGCCGGTGGTGCGTGTGGTCATCACATCGCTGTGATCGCCGAAGATCGAGAGGGCATGAGTAGCAACCGAACGGGCCGCGATATGGAAGACGGTGCTGGTTTGCTCGCCTGCGATCTTGAACATGTTTGGGATCATCAGGAGCAGACCCTGGCTCGACGTAAAAGTTGTCGTCAACGAGCCGGTCTGCAACGTCC
Organism: Pyrinomonadaceae bacterium; assembly: GCA_035630655.1. Classification (GTDB taxonomy): domain Bacteria; phylum Acidobacteriota; class Blastocatellia; order Pyrinomonadales; family Pyrinomonadaceae; genus PSRF01. The sequence goes on along the minus strand of DASQKG010000386.1, from coordinate 4,954 downwards.
CGTGAACAGCCCCGGCCGCGCCACCCTCGGATTGCATCTCGCGCACAATCGGAGTCATGCCCCAGATGTTCTTCTCCTCTAAAGCCGACCAGGCATCAGAAAATTCTCCCATCGCAGAAGAAGGCGTGATGGGATAGATGGCAATTACTTCGTTCGTTTTGTAGGCAACGTAGGCGGCGGCTTCGTTACCGTCAATGGTAGTTTGATTATTCACTGGCATGTGCTCTCGACTTGGCAACACCCGTAAGGCGCAACTTTGGGGAACGAGACGGCAGTGGCGCCGCTTTGGAAAGGCGCTGGTTCAAAGTGTTTCTATGGTTCACCATCCAAAGCGGCATTGCTACTGCCGTAGCTGAATGTCGTAGTCGCCCGTGCGACAACATAAATGTCTTCCAGGCCCATTGGCCCAGCTGGTCTAACTAACTCAGTGGACTCTTCTGGATCGTGATAGTGACGGTTGGTGTGTCGCCGGCGCTGCGGTTGTAAATAACCCAGATACCAAAACTATCGTAATGCACCTGCTTGTACAGCGAACCGTCAGCTCTTACTTCAATGTCAGGCCCGACGACGGATTTATAGTCAGGGGCTCCGAACCCGCCGATGTAGTCGACAGAAATTGCTTTAACTGCGTGCGCGGCGTCGTAGACGATCTGCGCCGTCTCTTTTTCAGAGAGGACGTAAAAGTCCATGTCGTCTGCGGGCTGAAGTGGTGCGCCAAGTTTGGTCCGCACCTCGGTGGTGCTCATACCAATGCGCACGCCACGATACTCGCTATACAGAGGTTGCTGAGGAGCGGAAATGCGCGCGCCTTTGCTCACTGCACGGCTTTGTGCGCTGGTGGCCGTAGCTCCCGATAAGAGCAGCGCCGCAACCATCAACACCGAAGTGGCTAGTCCAAGGCAGAATGGAATTCTTTTATTGTGAATCATTTTTCGAATCGTCCTATCCGGAAGGGTGTTCCCTAAATCCTTTCGCATGCGGTTTTCAGCGCAATCACCATGCCTAATGGAAAGCGTTTCTTTTGTTATGATTCATCAATCTAGATAGGCGAACACGCGGGTTTTTTCGCAGAGCCTTGAGGAAAAACCAACAGGGTCTGGCAGAGCGATCCGATTCCAAGTGGAATAGCCTAGTTGGTAGGTGTAAAACGCAAAATTAACGCAGTGTGGGATCCGGTTAAATGCAAGGGCATGATCGTCAGCTCTCTTTGGTGAGTTTTGCGTTTTTATCGCCGCCGACAATGCTGCGGCCGACGGCCCAAAGCGCGCCACCAGCGCGCATCTGCAAGACTATCTGACCGAGCGGTTGTGTCGGTGGTCCATGCAACACAGACCCCGTCTCGGCGTCGAATGCGCCCCTGTGACAAGGACACTCCAAACAGCGCCGGTTGCGATCAAAATAGACTGAGCAACCCAGGTGTGAACACTTCTGGTCGAAGGCATAGTACTCGCCGGCAAAGCTGCGCACGAGAATCGCCGGATCGTTTCTACTCGGATAGTTGAAATACAATGAGGAACCGGGCATCAAGCCTTCGGCGCCTTCGATCCTTTGCGGCGGATAGGCAACCTGCGAAGTGTGGCTAGCCGCCAGCGACCTCAAAGCCGAGGCACCGACCAACAGTCCTGAAGAAGTTGCGAGCAACCGATTGCAGAAAGTACGGCGGTTGACCCCGTCCTTCGAATTCGGTGCGACCTGGGATTGGCTTTGTACTTTAATCGATGCTTTTGGCGCTGATGAATTCCTTCCAACCCTTTGTCGTTTCGGAATAATCTCCGAACCACGTACGGCGAGGGCTCATCAGACGGCCTTCGGTGCCGGCTGACTCAATGCTGGACTGGCGCGTTGTTCCTCGATTTCACTAATCCGGAAACGAAGCCAATCTCTGACCTTCCGCTCTAACTTCGCCTGATCGTCCTCGGTTTCCAAATCTTCGACAGTTGCCCCGGCCTCATCCAAGGCAATGTGGTGACAGGGAATCGCCTCAGACTTATGCTCCTGATCGACGAACTCGAGCAAATGGCATTCATTGCACGGATGTGCACGGTATGGGTAACCGTAGTTGATGCAGGTCAGGGAGTCCTGAAAGACTGACGTTGGCTTCCACGGAGTCCGGACCGAACGACCGTATCCACCCTTCTCGATGAAATCAAGCTCTTCTTTAAGAACTTCAAGAATATCGCGCTCGTCCTTAGCCATCTCGGCCGCCTCCTCTTCTCCCTCGTAAGCACCCGCAACCAGCTGCTGCTCTTGCCGATACCAATCTGCATCCCACTCCGCTAATTTGAAAAAGCAATGGATGTGCCGCGGCGATTCGAGCAAAATCGCGAGGAAAATTGATCTAGGCGCAGGCCCATGATGCGCAAGCTTCCTCAGGCTCTGCGAGAAAGTTCTCAGACAGTGAGGGTCGGCCTCTATGTCAGAATGGTAAGACTCTTAACTGAATTTACCGGGATCGCAGAATGCTCCAAGCTAAGTAAACCCCTAACACCAGTGCACAGCCGAATCCGAAAACGAATGCAGCCCAGGCCCATCGTTCTAGGCCTGGCGGGTGATAGATCGACAGCAGAACTGCCAAGCCGTTGATAAATGCCGCTGCGATGACTCCCAGGACGATTCTATTCGCGATTGTCTCAACTCGATTGAGGACGGGCTCAAACCCTTCAGGCCTCATCCCTACTTGCAGACTCCCATTCTCGGCTGCATTCCCAATCCTGCGCAATTGCTGTGGCATCTCCACGCCCAACCTCGCCAAATCCAAACTTGCCTGGCCCAGACTGCGTGCCAACCTGACCGCTGCATCGGAAGTTGGTGCCGGCAAATCGACTTGTATGTATTCACCACGTCACCGTAGGACAGATCCGGCGCCTTCTCATCACCCACTTCGGCGGCCTTGAGCACGACATCTTCACTAAAGCAATGAACGTACCGAGCGCACTGCTCCACGTTGCTGCATATTTTCGGGCAGTTCGTGCGTCGCATGTGTGGAAAGTTTCATCCGGCGGCGGAAAAACGATCGCGACATTCTAGAAATCCTTAAAGATGAATTGAACTTCATCGAGAAGGGCGGGTATGGACGGTCAGTCCGCACTCCGTGGCAGCCGAAATCCGCCTTTCAAGACTCCCCGATCTGCGTCAACTTCGCCGACCCCAAACATACCCACCCGTGCAACGAATGTCATTTGATCGACTTTGTCACATCCGAGCACCAGGGCGAAGTTATACCTTGCCATTTCATTCCTTTGAATGAGGCTGGCGAGACTATCGAAGACTTGGAGCTCGAAGATAACGAGGCAAAACTCGAGCGGAGAGTTAAGGATTGGCTTCGTGCCAGGATTTGCAAGATCGAGGAGGATCGCTCAAAACCAGCCATCGTTTGAGTCCGAAGAACCGAGGTTAAACATGAACACCGCAGCATACTTCATAGTAACAATGATATTCGCTACGGCCCTCTACTTCGGCATCCGTTGGCTGGTTAGAGTGTATTCCAAATATCGAGGAATCAAGATAGTCGCTTGTCCGGAAACAGGAAGTTGCGCAGTGGTCGAAGTGGACACGTTGCACGCGTCGTTAACCTCGATCATGGGACATCCTGACATTCGATTAGAGACGTGCTCGCGCTGGCCCATGAAGAGTCAGTGTGGACAAGAGGGCCTTGCTCATCTCGACGTAGCGCCCGGCGAATGCTTAGTTAGCGGCTTGCTAATGAGATGGTATCGCGGAAGGAACTGCGTCTACTGTGGCAAACCGGCTGAGGAACTTCAGTGGATGGACCACCAACCAGCTCTTGGAACCGAAGAAGGCGAGTTGGTCGGGCGGCCTGGAGTGCCTGTCGAGAACTCCTCGATGGTGGTTAAGACGCACCTACCGGTTTGTTGGAACTGTTACTTAGCGCAATCGTTTCGCGGGGGCCATCGCGACGAGGTCTTCGATGGACCTCGGCGGCACGGCATTCCCGGAGACGCGGACGGCTCGTCTGCGTCACGTCGTATTTGATTCCGCAAGGCTGCACGGGTGGGTATTACCTCAACAGGTAATAGCCGAAACGGACCGATTGAAGGATTGCGGATCAGCTACTCTTAGACTCGCGCCATAGGGGTCGGGCGTGGTCCACCTTCCGGGTTTCCAGCTTGCGCCACAACGTGTGGTCCAAACCGGTGGCGTCGACCAGCCGCGTATCGGCGTAACGTTGACGCACGTTGTCGGCGACACTGTAACCCTGCGATGTGGTGCGCATCCCTGTCGGGCTGCCGGGCGCCCCGGTGCCCGCTCCCAACTCTTCTCCGAAGGGCAGATAATCATGCCGCGAGGTCACTGCTCCAGCCGCATTCATCAGCACTCTGGTTGAGCCTTGCCGGTCAGCCATTAAATAGCTGGTCACTTTTGTGCCGTTTGTCTGCACCTCATCGACAGCCAATAACCTGCCACCGGCGCTGACATTCAACCGCTTCAACACACCATAGCCATAGCCCGTGCCACTTGCCACCTCATACTCCGCAATCACGCTTCCATTGATGTTACACCAGCAACTGAACCACTCTGATCGAAGATCATTCGCGGCGTGCCCAGGTTGGTCCGTAACCAGCCAACGGATATTCGTACCGTCGGTCCCGATATAGTTTGAGAAGTTCCCGTCTAACCATGAACGTGATAGGGGGAGACTTGCATTTTTGGCATCGAAAGTTGAAAAGCAGAGTTTGATAACCAAGGGGTTCTTTGATCGCTTCCGGATTGATGTGATACGGGCTTAGTGGAAGGTGGGGAATAGAGTCATGCAATTCTGTGCTCTTGCATTTGGAGCACCACGTCATGATTGTCGGTATCACGAACATCAGTTGCATCTCACGAGCAGGAATTCCAAGGGCATCGGTTGGTCTAAGATTCGTAGAATTTCGTTCGACCGATGTGAATCCGCGATTCTGGCTGTAGGGCGTCCAGGGCCGATGTGTGAACTCGT
>DASQKG010000385.1:0-10493 GCA_035630655.1 Pyrinomonadaceae bacterium | reverse complement strand
AGGAGCCGGCACCGGCGCAGCTATCGGCGGCACCATCGGTGCGACCCTGGCGGCTATTGCAGCCATCGGGACCACGCTGGCACTTCCCGGTTTGGGACTCCTGGTCGCAGGACCGATTGCGGCAGCTCTTGCCGGCGCTGGCGCGGGCGGCGCGACCGGCGGAATTATCGGCGCGCTGGTTGGCGCAGGTATTCCTGAGGAACGCGTGAAGCGTTACGAAGAAGGTATCAGGAACGGTGGAATCGTGATGGGCGTAACACCACGCTCGGACGACGACGCTCTTTACTTTGAAGAGGAATGGAAACGGAATCGCGGTGAAGAGGTCTATCGGTAAATCTACGAAATTGTAGGCGTGCCGACACCGGGACCGCGGGCGTCTCGCCCGCCACCTTGCGCATGGAACTATCTGTCCTCAGTAAAACTTGTAGCGTCAGGTGGCGGGCGAGCGCCCGCGGTTCCAAGTGTGGGTACGCCCCACAGAATTACAAGACCGTTATCCTCGGTATGTCGATCGAACAAAGGGAGAAAAAATGCGACGAACTCTTACTCTTCTCTGCGCAATTGCTGTGCTTAGTCTAGGCGCCGGCTGTGCCTCAGACTCAGCGAATAATAGCAATGCAGCAGTTCAGACAAATGCGAATCTCAACCAGAATCTAAACGCCAACACCGCTCCGGCTAACGTTGGCGTGGTTACCAATGACAATGGGAACCAAAATACCGCTGGCGTCTCAACGATTAACTCTAACAACAACAAATCGGGTAACAGGAATGGCAATAGCAACGCCAGGCCAACGCCTTAGCTGCTGCCATCGCTTCAGTATCCACAGTTGAAGGTACGAAGGAGGGTGAATGCTACGGCCTCTTGCCCTCTCGTTGCGAAGCAGAACAGAGGGAGAGGGAAGTATGAAAAATAACATCTCACTTACAAATCACATCACAGACCTATTGTATCAAGCCCTTGAAACAGAAAAGGGAGGCGTGCAGATCTACACCACTGCTCTCCGTTGCGCAGTGAATGAAGAACTGAGGGAAGAGTGGCAGAAATACCTGGACCAGACTAAGAATCATGTGCAGGTTGTTACTGACGTTCTTAAGAGCTTCGGCCTCAATCCGGAAGCAGAAACGCCGGGACGCAAAATTGTTCGCCACATTGGGACCTCCCTAGTAAAGGCTATGGAGATGGCGCTGCGAGGAGCCGACCCTGCCTCAGCGCAAATAGTAGCCGCAGAGTGCGTCACACAAGCTGAGACGAAGGACCACCTGAATTGGAGTCTTATAGGCGAACTCGCAAAGAAAACTGACGGGGAAGAGGGTCTTGCGCTAAAGGAAGCCTACGATCAGGTCGAACCCGAAGAGGACGAGCATCTTTACCACACGCAAGGTTGGACACGCGAACTCTGGATTGACGCGCTGGGAATGCCGGCGGTGCTTCCGCCACCAGAGGAAGTGAAGGATGTGGGATCGGCGATGGAAGCCGCGCGAGCAAAGAAGTCGCGGAAGAAGGCGGCAAGCGCAAAGTAGGCCCGGGTTGTCGGAAGTGAATCGTGGAAGTGCTTTGCGTCGAAAACTGATCGCTGGTCTACGCGAGGCGATCCCATTAGCACCGTGGCTTCAGCCCGGTGATCCGGGTGGGGCTCGACACCACTAACCGTTTCAACGGTTTATGAAGCCGGAAACCGTTAAAACGGTTGGACGCAAATTGCAACTGCCTGTCAGCACGCAATTGTTCGCGACTCGACATATTCAGAATCAACTCATTTGAGTGAGACACGAGGGAGACGTATGACCACCAGAAAAGTAACGGGTAAAGGAAAAGAAAAGACAAAGTCGGCCGGAGTGAAAGTGCCAACGGCGGACGCCAAGCTGGAAGAGTTGTCGGAGAATTCCCCATACCGTGCCAACGACGCAAAAATTGACGACCTGGAGAAAAACATTGAGGACAGTGGCGGAGAATTCCTCACCACAAATCAGGGCGTTCGTATCAATGACAATCAGAACTCCCTTAAAGCCGGCGATCGTGGACCGACCCTCATGGAGGATTTCATTCTTCGCGAGAAGATTACTCACTTCGACCATGAGCGCATTCCAGAGCGAGTCGTGCACGCGCGAGGCTCCGCCGCACATGGGTACTTTCAGGTTTACGAATCGATGGCCCAATACACGAAGGCCCACTTCTTACAGGATCCGTCGATCAAGACACCTGTGTTCGTTCGCTTCTCAACCGTGGCAGGGTCGCGTGGTTCGACCGATCTCGCCCGCGACGTGCGTGGATTCGCCGTAAAGTTCTACACGCAGGAAGGGAATTACGATCTGGTTGGAAATAATATGCCGGTCTTCTTTATCCAGGATGCAATCAAATTTCCCGACCTGGTGCACGCGGTAAAGCCGGAACCTCACAACGAAATTCCGCAGGCCGCATCCGCCCACGACACTTTCTGGGATTTCATCTCGCTGATGCCGGAATCGATGCACATGGTCATGTGGTTGATGTCTGATCGCGCAATTCCCAGAAGCTTCCGCATGATGGAGGGTTTTGGCGTCCATACTTTTCGTTTTGTTAATGACAGGGGTAAGGCGCGCTTTGTGAAGTTTCACTGGAAGCCCTTGCTTGGTTTGCACCAGGTCGTCTGGGACGAAGCTCAAAAGATATCCGGCAAGGACCCTGACTTTCATCGCCGGGATCTCTGGGAAGCCATCGAGAATGGAGATTTTCCGGAATGGGAATTTGGTGTCCAGATAGTCGAAGAAAAGGACGAGCACAAATTTAGTTTTGACCTGCTTGATCCGACAAAGATAATTCCCGAAGAGCTCGTGCCGGTGCAGCGAATAGGCAAGTTGACGCTCAATCGCAACCCCGAGAACTTTTTCGCTGAAACCGAGCAAGTCGCTTTTCACACCGGCCACGTTGTGCCGGGCATCGACTTCACTAACGATCCACTCCTTCAGGGCCGGCTCTTCTCATACCTGGATACACAGCTGCTGCGTTTAGGTGGTCCAAATTTTCATGAGATTCCGATTAACCGCCCGATTGCGCCTGTGCACAATAATCAGCGCGACGGCTTTATGCGTCAGACCGTAAACAAAGGGCAATCAGCTCATGATCCAAACACGACCCGAGGTGGCTGCCCTTTTCAGGCCGGCGCGGACATGAGCGGGTTTACCAGCTTTGCGGAAAGAATTGATGGTCAAAAGATTCGCGCGCGCAGCGCCAGCTTCTTCGATCACTTCAGCCAGGCCACGCTCTTTTATAACAGCCAGTCGGAGGTTGAGAAGGCCCACATAGTTCGCGCGTTTCGTTTTGAGTTGGGCAAAGTCGAAACGCCTCCCATCCGCGAGCGCATGCTGGGTTTGATTGCGCAGGTAGACAAGGACCTGGCAAACCAGGTCGCTGAAGGTTTGGGTTTAAGTGTGCCGTCGAAGCTGGATAAGCCTCTGAACATGAGCATCCCGGCCGACGGTGATCCACGTAAGTTTCAACCGAAGCGTGTGCCACAGGAGATCGAAGAGTCGCCTGCTCTGAGCATGGTTGATAACCCAAATTTCCCCAAAGGCTCGATCAAGACACGCAAGATAGCGTTTCTCCTGGCCGATGGATTTGACGACGAGGCCGTCTCGGATATGAAAAAAGCACTGATGACTGCCGGGGCGCTGGCCATGACTGTTGCACCTCGACTCGGCGTTTTAACAGGAGCAAATGGTGAAGAGTGTAAAGCTGATTTCAGTTTTCTCACTGGTTCGTCGGTCTTGTTTGATGCGGTCTACATTCCAGGAGGAGATGCGAGTGTTGCCGCTCTCAAGAGTGAGGACGAAGCGCTCAATTTTGTGGACGAGGCGTACAAACACTGCAAGGCGATCGCGGCGAGCGGAGACGGCGTGGGGCTGTTAGCCAGATCTCTAGGTGAAAAGTTGAATGAGACAAACAGCACCGGTGATTTAGTTGCGACAATCCAGGGTGTGGTTATTAGTCGTGGACCAGCAACCGACAACTTCGCCTCGGCCTTCATTGAAGCCATCGCGCAACATCGGCACTGGGAGCGCGAAAGAGTGTGATTGTAGGGGCGGCACTCCGTGGCCGCCCCTCCTCTGGATTCCGCGAATCCTGGCGAAAACAGACCTCAATCGAGACGACGGGCTGGCCACGGAGTGCCACCCCCACAATGGTTATGACAATGGTTATGAGCCGCCGTGGGCGGACAAGTCCGCATTCTAAACGATAGATTTGACCTCGAAGGGCTTTATGAAAAAAATCTCCGGCCTCGGACTCCTGGTCTTATTGTCGCAAACCTCATGCATAGTCGCTGGTGGCTACAGCAGTGACGGCGGATGGTATATCTGGCCCGGTAGTTTCGTTGCGATCGTTGTGGTAGTTATTGCGTTTCTTCTATTAAGGAGACGCAGGTGATCGCACTATTGCCGATTTCCAATTGCGGATTTCCAATTGGTCCGTTCCAGAAGTGGCTCAACCGGCAATCGGCATTCTTGAGATCCACCCGCGACCGCGAGGTGGTACTGACCTCATCAGCGAAACTGCATCTGTGCCCAATTCACCCAAATATTTGACACCAATCTAACCACTGGAGTAGATTCCCTGACACCGAAACTTAGTCCTCGCCAGTAGTCACGTTTCAAGGTTGTAACTGCTTTAACTTGGTAGCCGAATTTTTCAAGTTGAGGTGTCTTATGTTTTCGCTGTGGCTTGTCCTCGACATTCACCCTTTACCGTAAGGTAGTCGGCCGCAACACTAAGTAACTGATTTCTGAAACAGACCAACCGGATCGGTTGCTTAGTCTTTCTCAGCTACAACCTCATTATTTGTGGTGATAGACCATGAAACTAAAGACAGCACTGCTTCTAACCAGCGAGGGGCAGGCAAATCATGAGCTGGCCGTCCCGCTGCGACAGATTCTGGAACCCCATTTCAACGTAGAAATATGCACGGCCCAATCGGAAGAGGGTCTTGCTTCGCCGTTCTTCATTGAAGCAATCAGAGATTCGGAAACCGCAGTCATGTTTCTCGCCGTAGACCAATCGCGGCTCGACTCAACCATGACGATTGTGGATACGGTGCGCCGGGAGAGCCGCGTTCCGCTGGTTTTGATAATTGAAGCCGGCAAACCCGACCAGGTTTTTGAATTGGCCAAAGACGTGTGTGACGACTTCGTTACACTGCCGCTCAAAGCCGGTGAAGTTCTGGCGCGTGCATGGAGATTGGTAGGTCAGGCGCAGCCGGCATCCCGACTAAGATCAGTTTCCCTCACATGGCCGGAGCGCAGAGGCCTCATCGGGGAGAGCGCAACATTTCTCACGCAAGTCGAAAGGATCTCGCAGATTGCGAAATTGAAGGCCAACGTTCTTCTGACGGGTGAAACGGGAACCGGCAAGGAGCTTTATGCTCGCGCTATTCATTATTCAAGTCTTCGTGCGCGCCAACCCTTTATGCCCGTCAACTGTGGTGCGATTCCCGCCGACCTGGTGGAAAACGAACTATTCGGTCACGAGCGAGGCGCTTTTACGAGTGCCGTAAGCCTCCAGACCGGATTGATCGAAGAGGCCAACGGCGGCACGCTTTTCCTGGACGAGATCGATTGTCTGCCGGTATTGGCCCAGGTCAAGTTGTTGCGTTTTCTGCAGGAAAAGGAATACCGCCCATTGGGTTCACCCAAGATGAGGCAGGCCAACGTGCGCGTAATCGCCGCCAGCAACGCAAACCTCGAGGAGGCCGTGGGTCACGGAAAAGTCCGACAGGATCTCTTTTATCGCTTGAACATCATCTCCATAACGCTGCCGCCTTTGCGAGAACGCAAAGAGGACATTCCCTTGCTGGCGCATCATTTCCTGGCGAAGTATGGGCGCGAATGTGAAAAGGAGCTCTGCGGCTTTTCCCGTGAGGCGTTGCATCTGTTAATGGTCTACCACTGGCCCGGAAATGTGCGTGAGTTGGAGCACGCTATCGAACGAGCCAGTGTTTTGTGTAACGGCAGGCGAATAGAAGTAGACGATCTTCTCCTCTCAAACACCGGCCTCGATCGACGAGGAGAATCGCTACAAGAAGCAAAGGCAAAAGAGATAGCCCGCTTCGAAAAGAACTACATCCAGGGAGTTCTCTCGGTTTGCAAAGGCAACATCACTCACGCTGCGCAAGTTGCACAGAAAAACCGCCGAGCGTTCTGGCAGTTGATTCAAAAACACGACATCGATGTGGCTCGCTTTAAAGCTTCTTAAGATAATTCATTGTAGGGGTGGCACTCCGTGGCCCCCCATTTGTTGCGACTAAGGCGTGTTTTCGATAGGCATTCGGAGGAAGGGGGTGGCCACGGAGTGCCGCCCCAACAATTCTGCTATGACAATTCTGTCCTACCTTTAAACCACTGACCATAAAACGAATTCCTAACTTCACCGAAGTTGCTCGGACAAAAAAGACCGGGTTCGTCGCCGCCAAACCCACAAACATTCAATCTTCTGTCCTGGCTCGGTGATTGCTGTCGATGGCTATTCTTAGTCGGCAGCAGATCACCAACAAGTCTGATGCATGAAGCAATCCTATCCGAGACTGCGCAGGCAATTTTGGATTATCTGCGCAGAAACCCTGAAGCGCAGGACACCCTGGAAGGAATAGTTCTGTGGTGGTTACCCGAGCCACATCACACGACGCGGGTGGCCACGATCAAGGAAGCGCTCCAGGAACTGATCGATGCAGAGTTCATCAGTGAACACCGAGGAAAGGACGCTCAAATCTCATATCGCATTACGTCTCTTGGCCTGCAAAAATCAGACGAGCACTTTCAGGAGAACGCAGACGCAACCAACGACCGGCCTCACCCAAACAGATAATTACCTGTGGCCGTCGTTGGTTTCAAACACGATTCATTTATTGTCGGGAAGCATTGAGGTCGAAATCTAAGGAGGAAGGTTAATGCCAGCCACACTTACTTACCCCGGTGTCTATGTTGAAGAGATCTCGAGTGGCGTCCACACGATCACGGGTGTTGCCACTTCTATCACGGCATTCATTGGCCGCGCCCTCCTCGGGCCGGTGAATGAGCCAATCATCGTTAACAGTTTCGGGGACTTTGAACGAACCTTTGGTGGGCTGTGGCTAGAGAGTTCGATGAGCTTCGCGGTCCGCGATTTTTATCTCAACGGCGGCAGTCAGGCAATCATCGTGAGGCTCTTCGCGCCGAGTGATGCCCAACAGCAGGAAGCTCTGGCTGCTGCGCAGGCTGAGGCGGGCACAGCTGCCGACGCCGTGATTCAAGCAGCGACGGATGCACGGGACGTGGGCGGAACAACCACCGACGCTGACGTGGCAACGGCGGCCGAAGGCGCGGTGGCCGCTGCGGGCGCCGTCAGCGCGGCCGCACTCTCAGCCGCAACCTCGGTCGCGGCCGCGGGCAGGGGCGCGGTGGGCGCTGTTCCGGCGGCCACGAATGCGGCGCGCAATGCCGTGGTCACTGCGGCGCAGGGTGCTAAGGCTCCGGCCGTCGCTGACGCTTCCGCCGCGGTGCCGAGCAATCGCGCGCGTCTCGCGGTCGGTGATGCTACCGCTGCCGCACCAGTTTTGCTCAACCTTGAAGCTGCCTATGAAGGCGCTTGGGGCAATAAATTGCGCGCGCGGACAGATTATGCGGTAAAGACTTCGCCAGCCGATCTTTTCAATCTCACAGTCACGAACACCGAGAGCGGGCAGACCGAGGTATTCCGCAATCTGTCGGTCGATCCTGCCAGCCCGCGTCGCGTTGACAATGTTCTGCTGCAGGAATCCCAACTCGTCCGCACACGCGGTCCGATTCCGACTTCTCGCCCCACTTCCAATCTTCCGGCCGCGATCGCCGGATCGCCGGCCGTCCCGGCTGGAACGGTCCCCGTCGGCGGCGATCCTTTCAGTACCACCAATTCGAGTGGGCTCGAAAGCGGCGGGCAAGCTTCCGACGGCCGAGCGCTGGTGGCCTTGGATTTCACCCCCAGCAACGGTCAGAGCAATAAACTCGGGATCTATGCTTTGCTGAAAACGGATCTTTTTAACTTGCTCTGCTTGCCGCCTCTGGCGACGGACGGCGATATGGACCCGGCGGTGATTGCTGCTGCCGGTGCTCTCTGTGAAGAGCGGCGCGCCATGCTCGTACTTGACGCACCGTCCGGATGGAACACCACAGCTCAGGCCGTCAGCGGCATCAGCGCGGGCGTTGGTACGAACAGCAAAAACGCGGCCATCTACTTCCCTCGGCTGAAGCAGGCGAATCCTTTACGAGAGAACCAACTCGAGGAGTTCGCTGCCTGTGGAGCAATCGCCGGCGTCATGGCGCGGACCGACTCGACGCGAGGTGTGTGGAAAGCTCCCGCCGGTCAGGAGGCATCCCTCGTCGGAGTTCCGGCACTGAGCGTTTCCCTAACCGATGCTGAGAACGGTCAATTGAATCCGCTGGGAGTCAACTGTCTGAGGGCCTTCCCTTTGGTCGGTAGAGTTGTGTGGGGGGCAAGGACCCTTCAGGGCGCCGATCAGCAGGCGTCTGAATGGAAATACATTCCGGTGCGGCGCACGGCGCTTTACATCGAGGAAAGCCTGTATCGCGGGACCAAGTGGGTTGTCTTCGAACCGAATGATGAACCGCTGTGGGCTCAGATTCGACTCAACGTCGGAGCGTTTATGCAGAACTTGTTCAGGCTCGGAGCATTCCAGGGAAAGACGCCCCGCGAAGCTTACTTCGTCAAGTGCGATAAAGAAACGACAACGCAAAACGATATCAACCTTGGCATCGTCAACATCCTGGTCGGCTTCGCCCCTTTGAAGCCCGCGGAGTTTGTGATTCTCAAGATTCAGCAAATCGCCGGCGATATCGCGACCTAGTGGAAGCGAGGCCGGGAAGAGAAAGGCACCGCGCACCGTTGGGAACAAACCCGGCGCGCGGATGAAAGCGCTTCAAACAAACGAAGGAGGACGTAATGGCTCAATTCAGCGTCAACGCGCAGCGCTTCGATCCCTACAAGAATTTCAAATTCCGCGTTAAGTGGGATGGCAAATATGTCGCGGGGATCAGCAAAGTTGGTGGGCTCAAACGCACCACCGAAATCGTGGAACATCGGGAGGGTGGCGATCCGAGTACCGGACGCAAATCGCCCGGCCGGACTAAGTACGAAGCCGTCACACTAGAGCGAGGCGTGACCCACGATACTGAATTTGAAAAATGGGCCAACAAGGTTTGGAACTTTGGCTCCGGCCTCGGTGCTGAGGTATCGCTGAAAGACTTCCGCAAAGACATCATCATCGATTTCTACAACGAAGCGGGCCAGCTCGCACTCTCCTACAAACTTTACCGCTGCTGGGTTTCTGAGTATCAAGCGCTTCCTGACCTTGACGCCAACGCCAACGCAGTCGCAATTCAAACCCTGAAACTTGAGAACGAAGGTTGGGAGCGAGATTACGATGTGACCGAACCAACCGAGCCGACCTTTACCGAGCCGCCCGTCTAATTTCTTATGCGCCCGCTTTCTGCAGCGCAATTGTTGGATGCATGGGAACAAGGGTTGTCTGAACCTGCTTGCAGGCGAGCACTGCCTTTGCTCGCCGCTGCGTCGCAGGATAACTCGACCGAATCGGTTGCCACTCTCAGTATTGGGGAACGCGATCGCTGGTTGTTAATTCTGCGCGAATGGACCTTTGGTCCACAATTGGCAAGCGTAGCGAGTTGTTCTGAGTGTAGTGAACAGTTGGAATGGACGGTTAACACATCTGATTTGTGTACGACGAAACGGGCGGAATTGCCTGGTGAGCTTTCGTTGGAATTAGATCACTATTGCGTCACGTTTCGTGTGCCGAACAGTTTGGATCTCGCCGCCGTTGCCGACTGTACTGAGGCAGAGACCGCGCGTTGTTCACTACTCGAAAGATGTATTGTGGCGGCAAACCTTGAAGGTCAGGAGATAGCGTCGAGCGACTTGCCTGAGCCCGTCGTCAAGGCCCTCATTAATCGATTGGGCGACGCTGACCCGCAGGCGGATATGCAGGTCGAATTGGAATGTCCCGTTTGCGGGCATAGTTGGCGAGCGCTGTTCGACATCGAATCTTTCTTTTGGAGTGAGATCAATGCCTGGGCCCAGCGCATCCTTTTAGAGGTGCACACGCTGGCCAGAGCCTACGGCTGGCGCGAGAAGGACATTCTCAATCTGAGCCCATGGCGCAGGCATTTTTATCTGGGTCTGGTGGGCGGATGAGCGATTACCTGACCAATATCGTTGCTCGAACTTTGGGCCTGGCTGCGGTGGTACAGCCGCGTTTGAGCTCGTTGTTTGAGCCGCTGCCGGTTTCACCCGGCAACGCGAGCATTCCTTCGTTTGAAAGCGAAGCGACAGGTCAGTACGAATCGTCGAGCACTTCAACATCAGAAGTTTTAGGACGCACGCTGGTATCGCGCGCTGACGAAGTGCAACCGGGGGTGACCGGGCACTCAGAATCTCGCGAAATCGACCGCGCCGTTTCGAGCGTCGCCGAGGCTGA
>DASQKG010000384.1:0-33760 GCA_035630655.1 Pyrinomonadaceae bacterium | reverse complement strand
AGCGACGCGTGTCATCGCTGCGGTCGAAGACCACCGGCGTGTCGCCGCGCTCAGCCAGGAGCTTGACGATCCAGGAGCCTATGCAACCTTGTGCTCCGGTGATGAAATACGTTTCAGACATCGTTGCTTCAAATCAGGCGGTTGCTTGTTACCGGGGGCTGCCCTTGATCACGCGGAGCGATCTCATTAACACCGTGGCTTCAGCCCGGTGATCCGCGCTTATCTAGGGACCTTAAACCGTTTCAACGGTTTCTCCGTAATCCGTTCACGACAAAACCGTTCAAACGGTTCTTCCTCGTCGGGCGTCCTTTATCACCGGGCTAAAGCCACGGTGTTAATGAGATCGCTCCGCGTGAAAACTGGGTTCGACCTGCGCTACCGCCCCGGCTACTCCAAGTTTGTAAAACTCGATCGCGTTGCCACCGAAGATTCGGTTTCGGTCTTCCTCAGGTAAATCAGCCAGTAGCAACTGAAACGACTCCAACACTCGATTATAAGAAGCAGCCAATAAACAAACCGGCCAGTCGCTGCCAAACATCATTCGTTTTGGCCCAAAGAATTCCAGAGCTCGCGCAACGTAAGGCCGCAAGTCTTCGATGGTCCATGAAGACCAGTTGGCTTCTGTTACCAGCCCGGACAGTTTGCATGAAACGTTCGGATAAGCCGCCACTTCATTTAGCGCGTCGGCCCATGGCGTGATCTCCCTGCTCGCAATCGGCGGCTTCGCCATGTGATCAATCACCAGGCTCAAATTCGGACACGCTTCGGCAATGGTCTTCACATGTTTCAAATGACGAGTATGCACCAGCAGATCGTAAGAGACTCCATGTTTCTCCAGCACTCGCAACCCGTTCAACACGCTCGCCTGTACAAGCCAGTCGTCATTTGTTTCACTTTCAACCAGGTGCCGCACACCTTTGAACTTCGGATTTGCCGCGAGCGTTTCCAACTCCCGTTCCATCTCGGGATCTTCCAGATTAACCCAACCAACAACGCCGGCGACAATTGGATGGCTTTCCGCCAAACTCAATAACCAATATGTTTCGTCATAACTGTTGCTGGCCTGCACCAGCATGCTTTGAACGATGCAGTTCTGGTTCAGTACCGGCTCGAGTTGCGACGGCAAATAATCCTGATAGAGCACTTCGATATCAGGGCTCATCCAGGGATAGTCGAAGCGTCCGACCTGCCAAAAATGTTGATGAGCGTCGATGAGCATTTCGTCGTTCGATTAAAACCGCGACCGCGAAACTGGGACCGCGGGCGTCCCGCCCGCCGTGAGCGTAGAGCGCGAACAAATCGTAGAGTAGTGGCCGGCCTCTAGCGAAGGTGGCGAGACGCCCGCGGTCCCGGTTTCACACGCCCAATCCTACGCCCACCCGCTCAGTATCTCCCTTCTCTCGGTTTCTCAGCGCGCTTCTTTTCGTGATCCTGCCTCGGCTCGCCATCGCACTCCAACGCAATTGTAGTAACCAGCGCGGGCGCAATCTTCGGCAGTCCGGTCATTCGCACACGCCATTCATTCTGATCAAATCTCACCGGCTGACCTGTAGCCAGTATTCTCACTGACTTGACCTTATTCAGCAGGTTGCCAAGCACCACGGTTTCGCCGGGCCAATAATGCACATGCATGAAAAGCGTATTGCCCTTGCGCGAGAAACTGGCGAAACGAGAGCGCGTCGGTTGGCAACGGTCGGCGCCGTGAAACGATTCTCCATTTGCGCGCGCCCAGTTGCCCACGGCCGAGAGTATTCGCACAGACTCAATCGGAATAGAGCCATCGCCGGTGGGGCCAATATTCAGAAGATAGTTTCCGCCGTCATGCGCGCAGGTAATGATGTTGCGGATTACGGTCTTTGGGGTCTTCCAGCCGTTATCTGAAATGTGATAACCCCAACTATCGTTGAGAGTCATACACGATTCCCATGGACGTTCGGCTGAAGCTGTAATGCGCTGTTCGGGCGTATCGAAGTCTTCAGGTATTCTCGAACGATTGTTGATGATGATGTCAGGCTGCAATCTTCTCACCATGCGGTTCATCTTCTCCGACTCCCAGCCCTTGGCATCAAGCGGCCAGGGCACGTCGTACCAGAGAATGTCCACTTTGCCATAGTTCGACATCAACTCATTCACCTGGCCGTGGATGTAATCGACAAAACGACGACGCGCGCTTTCATCCTTCATACAGCGCGCGCCGTCCGGGTGATGCCAATCCATCAGTGAATAGTAGAAACCAAATCGCAGTCCTTCAGCGCGTGCGGCATCGACATACTCCTGGACCAGGTCGCGGCCGGCTGCTCGCTTCGGTGCACAATAGTCAGTGAGCTTTGAATTGAAAAGACAGAAGCCTTCGTGGTGCTTCGTGGTCATCACCATGTATTTCATGCCCGCGCGTTTCGCTAACCTGGCCCAGGCCCGCGCGGCATTCGGTTTGGGTATAAACTGATTCGCCAATGGCTCATACTCTTTGACGGGAATACCTTCCATTTCCATTACCCACTCGTGACGGCCGACCACGCTGTAGAGACCCCAATGGATAAACATGCCAAACTTCGCTTCATGCCACCACTTCATGCGGCGCCTGCGGTCTTCGATCGAAGACGTGGTCGGCGCGGACTCTTCAGGCGGTCTCTGCTCCTGCGCGAAGATTTCCAGTGGCGACGTCGCTGCCAGTGCGCCTGCTGTTGCACCCATGCCTATCAGGTAATCACGTCTGTTTATCCTGGTCATCGTAGTTTTTCTCCGTCCTCATTTAATGGTTCATTGTCGCTACCAAGACCGCGTTAAAGAGTCTTCTGCTTCCCCGTTTTATTGCCCCAACGGGGCTTCGTCTTATAGCCCAGGGTTGCCGCGCTCAGGCGGCTACCCTGGGAAAAGGAACCAACGGATCCTCAACCGCAACGCGGTTGCGCCTTCTTTTCGGACGCCGATGCAATGCCACAACCGCGTTGCGGTTGAAAAACACTTGTCTTCAAGTTCCCAGGGTAGCCGTCAGAGCCCGGCAACCCTGGGCTGTAGGACGCAGCCCCGTTGGGGCAAAGACCATCTATTAACTTTTCAAATTACCGCTCGCAGCCGCTCGGCCGCCTGTTCCGGAGTGATGTCGCGCTGCGGCATCGCTAAAAGCTCGTAGCCCACCATGAACTTCCGAATTGAAGCCGAACGAAGCAGAGGAGGATAAAAGTGCGCGTGCAAGTGCCATTCGGAATGCGCTTCGCCATCCGTTGGGCGTTGATGAAAGCCCATCGTGTAGGGAAACGAAGCCTGGAACAGTTTGTCGTAGCGCCTGGTAACTTGCTGGAGGATGTCTGACAAGTTCGTACGTTCCGGATCACTGAAGTCGTCCAGTCCTGCGACGTGACGTTTGCTAATGATCAGGATCTCGAAAGGCCAGATAGCCCAAAACGGGACCACGGCGAGAAAGCCTTTGTTCGCGCAGATGTAACGGTCTTTGGACTGCGATTCCAACTCCAGATAGTCGCAAAGCAAACAACTCCCCTGTGCGACTTGATACTCGCTTTGGGAGCGCGCCTCCTTCAGTAACTCGTTGGGCGCCTGCTCGTCGGCCCATATCTGACAGTGTGGGTGAGGATTGCTTGCCCCCATCAGCGCGCCGCGGTTTTCAAAAATCTGCACCCAATTAATAAACGCGAGGGATCCAAGTTCTCGATACTGCTCAATCCATGTGTCCACTACCTCGCGAATCTCGGTAACGCTCATCTGCGCGATCGTCAAATCATGTCGGGGTGAGAAGCACACGACTCGGCACACGCCACGCTCAGACTCAGCCACCAGCAGCTCGCCTTCATGAAATCTTCCCGTGGGTGTATCAGGTCGCAAGGCTGCGAAGTCGTTTTCAAAAACAAAAGTGCCGGTGTACTGGGGGTTGCGTGTGCCGCCGGCTCGCGTATTACCCGGACAGAGGTAGCAGCCGGGATCGTAAACGGGCAGAGACTTCGAATGCGTTTCTTCAACCTGCCCTTGCCATGGTCGCTCCGTCCGTTGGGGCGAAACGAGAACCCACTCGCCCGAGAGCGGATTGAAGCGTCGATGCGGATGTTTCGTTAACTCAAACATAGTCAGTTTCGATTTGTTCAATCTTCATCTGACGCTGACGGAGTCGCGCGACGCCGACCGACGAACAACATGATTAGACCAAACGCAAGCATGACGATGCCCCACCATAGATTCATGTTGATCCCAAGGGAACGTCGATAGATGCTCTGGTCTCCGAAGAGACCAAACCCTGTTAGCAGCAAGCCTAATATGGAAAACATCAAGCCAATCGGTAAGCGAATGTCGAGTCCCATTTCACCCCTTACGATCTATCAATACATCGTGAAACCGTTTCTAACGGTTTGTAATCGTCAGCCTGCCAAAAACCGTTGAAACGGTTTTGGATCTCCGGAACGCTCTTTGATCACCGGGCTAAAGCCACGGTGTTAATAAGAGCGCTCTGCGTGACCGAAGTGCACCCACTGGCCTATCACCAGAAGACGATGTTCAGCACCAGCGCAGCCGCCACAACAATTGTTCCCAAAACTAACGGCCGCTTAAACCAAACGAGCCTGTCCTCTTTCGGTTTTTCAGTCAGCGAATAGACCAGGCCCACAAGCTCGGTGTCTGCGCGCGGTCTGGTGATCAAACTGACCAAGATCGTCACGACAAAGCAGGTGGTCCACGCAAAGATTGCCGTCCAGAAGTTTTGGGCCATCTCGCTTGGGTAAACGTGCATCGCACCAAACCATCCGCCTTTGATTCCCAGCGTTGCGCCATGCGGCAGCGTTAGTCCGTGGTGAATCGCTGCGGCCAAGGTTCCTGAGACGAGACCTGCAAACGCCCCGTGGCCCGTGGCCCGTTTCCAAAACATCCCAAGGAGGAACGTCGCGAACAGTGGCGCGTTAACGAAGGCAAACACCAGTTGGAGCATGTCCATGATGTTGTTGAAACGCGTGGTCACATAGGCAGCCGCGACTGAAATGGCAATCCCAAAGACCGTAGCCATCCGCCCCATCCACAAATAATGAGCGTCGCTCGCGCCTCGCTTGATGTAAGACTGGTAAATGTCGTAGGTCCAAACCGTATTGAATGCGGTGACGTTTCCGGCCATGCCTGACATAAAGCTGGCCATCAGCGCCGTGATGCCGACGCCAAGAAGTCCCGTCGGGAAGTAGTGCCCGAGCATCATCGGGATAGCCATGTCGTAATTGAAAGTTCCATCGGTCTTTCGCGGGAGCGCGAAGTCGCTGGCGCCCGCCTGATACGTCAAAGCAATGGCGATCATTCCGGGGAGAATGACCAGGATCGGGAAGAACATCTTCGGTACTGACGCGATCAAAGGTGTGCGACGGGCCGCCGACATCGAATCTGCAGCCATGGCGCGCTGGACCACCAGAAAGTCTGTGCACCAATAACCGAAAGACAACACGAACCCAAGGCCCATGGCCAGCCCAAACCATTCGACGCCCATGGGATTGTGAGCAGGTGAATCCATGAACTTCCACGCATGACTCCAGGCGCCGTCCGGATAACCTTGTGCCGTCGCAACGGTACCCAGTCGGGTGACCAAACCAGACCAACCACCGACGTCTATCAACGCCAGTATCACGAGGGGCGCAAAACCGAAGACGATGAGAAAAAACTGCAAGACCTCGTTGTATATGGCAGACGTCAATCCGCCCAGGAAGATGTAAATCAGAACAATCAACGCTGCGATCATCACGCTGAATGTGAACGACCAGCCCAGAAGCACACCCAACAAGAGACCCATGGCATACAAGGAAATGCCGGACGAAAAAACCGTCATGGCGGCAAATGTGATCGCATTGAAGCCCCGGGTCTTTTCGTCGAAACGCAACTTCAAATACTCAGGTACAGATCGCGCCCGCGAGCCGTAGTAGAACGGCATCATGAAGACACCGACGAAAACCATCGCCGGAACCGCGCCTATCCAATAAAAATGGCTGGTGGCAATTCCATACTTTGCACCTGACGCGGCCATGCCAATCACTTCCTGCGCGCCCAGGTTGGCAGACAGAAAGGCGAGTCCGGTGATCCAGGCCGGAAGGGATCGACCAGACAGGAAAAAGTCCTTGCTTGTCTTCATGTAGCGCTTGAGGGCAACGCCGATGCCCAGCACGAAGACAAAGTAGATCAGCATGATGGCCCAATCGATCTTGGTTAGGTTCATGGTCCTGAGTCCTACTGTAGGGGCATCACTCCATGGGCGCCCGGCGTGGTGGTTACCACCGCTGCATTACCGCAACGCGTTTACCTCTTACAGCCCAGGGTTGCCGCGCTTCGCGGCTCCCCTGCGAAAACAACCGTGAGAGATATCAACCCCAACGGGGTTGCGCCCTTGACGTGACAAATGAAAATCAGCCGCAACCCCGTCGGGGTTGAACGCCCTTCTGATCCGATCCCAGGGTAGCCGCGAAGCGCGGCAACCCCGGGGCTGTAAGACGTAACCGCTTCGCGGTAAAGGCGAATTGCCAACAACATTGATCAAGGGTCAAGTACACACCAGTAATCGAGCGGAATGCGCCGGCATCGCGTCGATGCTGAACGTACCCGAGTGTCTTCCCAGATTTTCTTCGCTCCAGAAATCGGTAATGTTTCGCGGACGCGAAAGCTCAAACGAAAGCTTTCGCGGCGTGTTGTCCCAGTTAAACAAACAAACGACCTCCTTGTTTGCCAGCCTGATTGTGCCGACACTTAACGAGTCGTCGGCGAAACGAGCAGCCTGTCCGGTGGGCGGTTGCAGCTTGCGCAACATTGCCAATCTCTCGGCGCTGATTTTGGTTAGGTCGTCACCCGAAAGGATCATGCCGCCAGTGGCATAAATGGCCGTGGCGTGAAACCGAAATACCTCCTCGGGCAGATCGCCGGTGAGCACGATCGCGTCAGGATCGTTCCACCACAGAGACCCGTTCTGCCAGTTGCGCTGCAGATTCTGCCGCGCCGTGGTGGCCACGCGTTCCCAGGTGCGCTTGATATCGTTTGAACTTCGCGATCCGTGTATCAATCCCAGCGAAGCCCAGATCGGATGGTTGCAGCCCAGAATGAAACTGTCGCCTGCGCCTTTGATGATCGACTGCATGCCGCGCCGGTAAGCTTCAACGCGGGTTGCGCGCGGGTCATGAAAGCGGCCGCCGTGGATGGCGCCCCAGAAATTTGCGTCGAGCTTGAAATAGGTGCAGCCCCACTCGCGGCGCATCGTCCGGAATAATTCTTCGTAGTGCTTCCGGACCTGCGGGTGCGTGCCGTCAAGCACATACCATGGTCCACGCCGCCAGCCGCCGAAAGTAACTTTGTCGGAGCGTAGAGGCATGCCTTCGGTATCCTTTACGAACCAATCGGGATGCTGCTTAAAAAGGTTCGACTTCTCTTCCGCGATAAAAGGCGCCACCCAGATGGCCGGCTCAAACCCGCGGGCACGAATTTGTTTGAGCACCCCCTGCACATTTCCGCCGAAGGCCGCACCCGTCTCGAGCCAGTCGCCCATTGCGGGTTGATAGCCATCGTCGATCTGAATGTACTTAAGACCGGGTGTGTTCTTCGCGATGAAGTCAAGATTGTCGAGTACTTGCTGCGCAGTGACGCGCGGGCCAAAACAGTACCAGGAACACCAGCCCGCGGGAGGGGCGTTGAACTTCAATCGCGGATGATTCACCTGCAGTCTTTGGCCCAGATTCCGGAGCAACTGTTCGCGGTCCGGTCCTGACTGAAAAGTAAATTCTTCTAACTGCCAACTCTCGCCGGGCCCCAGTTCGAGCCCTTCCGTGTCGACGACCACCTTCAGCTGCGACCCACTGAGATAAAACTGCCCGCTGAAACGGCGGCACGATGTGAACGCGAGTAAATGGTTTTTTGCGACGGACTCGGAAAGCGTAAGTAAACCGTAGAAGGCCTGGGCCCCGGCAGGCGCCGGCATCTTGTAATGCTTGGCGTCGGTGTAGTTTCCAAGGTGTTCCGGCTTACCCAAGGTACCGCCGGTTTGAGTCAACATCTGAAACCCCTCGCCATAGAGTCTTGTGTCCGCAGGAAGCGGTAGCGCCAGATCGAACAAGACCACTTCTTTTACACGCATACTGTCGTTGCCCTGATTAGCTAAGCGAGAACGACAAAGAGGACCGCTCCATTGGGGAATCAACTTGACCTGACCCAGTTTGGTTGACGGATCAACCGGCACAACTGCACTTGGCGCACTTATAAAGGACTGGCGGTTGAAACGTGTCGCCCGTTTGCTTTGGCCGCGAACAATTCCTGGGAACGCAGACAGCACCGGCGATGCTAATGCCAGAGCTAAGATTTCCCGTCTTGTTATTTCCTTTGCCATTCTTCTTGCCGTTTGAGGTGAATTCCGTTCAAATTCAAGCCCGGTTGGTCGCAGCTAGAGTCTCACCCAGGTGAGAGGTCAGGAAGGAGGGCTTGCCCCCGCTCGAGCCCTCCTTCTTAACCTCTAACTAAACCCAAGCCGCCCTTACGTCGAACCAAACACGATCCACGAATCACACGAAGCGGCACGAAAATTCGTTAGTGTAATTTCGTGTGATTCCTGGATCGTAACTCTCCTCATCAATTCACCCACAACACTGGCTGACGCTGCGCCCGTCCGTAGTCGCGAACTTCCACAGATTGTCTTCGGGAGTCGAAAGCAGTTGGCAGATGGTGGCCATCGCATCAAGGTTGAACAGCGAATACCCGTACGGCTTTGTGCGCCTGAGTTCTTCCGGAAAACTACCGTCCGCAGCAATTTGATTCGGCACGAGCAACGTCTTAAAACGGGTACGACAGTAAGCCAGCAACTCTTCATTTCGGTGTCGATGATGCCGATTCCCCGCCCCGTGACTCGGCCCTTTATCGCCTGCGCATATTGCAAACTCGGGTTCATCCGTGTCTGTTCGTCCATAAACCAGGCGCGTAAGTGGCGCGCCGCATGTTGGGCATAACGTCGATCTCTGGTGATCTTCCACGCCGCGGCGAGGGCAGGCACCTGTACACTGAGACGCATGAGACATCGGCGGTGATCTGTAAAGTTATCGGGATTAGTCATGCCGTCACGCTGAATGTATGGACCATCGGGATTGTTCGGGTCCGGCCACCAATAGTCGCCCTCGGAAAAGAAATCGTGCACACCCCCGGCACTTCGCGGACTCTTTGAAGCGGTGATCGTGATCGGCGCTTCCTTGAGATATTCGTTAGCGGCCTTCAGGACTCGGGCCTTGTCAAACGCCGCCACGTCAAATGCCTTTTGCGAGACTGCCGGCGGGCAGCAACCGATAAAAATCAAAGCAAAAAATAAAACCAGGTGGCCCATCAGCAAAGCAAAACCTTTTCAGCGCGCATGGCTGAACTGAACCCGCGATAGCGGGTGACGGCGTAAAGCCTGGGGTGGAGCGCAGCGGAACCCCAGGTCAACAAGCCAATAAGATCACGAGCCCGCGAAGCGGCCGACAGCAGATCAAAGATCGTGTTCGCCTAATTTTCATCTAACCATGTCTCTCTGATTGCAACTGTCGGCCGCTTCGCGGGCTAGGAATCTACTGCGATTGGTCCTGGGCTCACGCCCCAGGCTTTATGCCTTCGCCACGCTTCGCGGGCTCTAAATCCAATACCGCGATTCCAACAGATTCGACACCGCACAGCGCTCATTTCACCAGCCGCGCGTCGCCCCAGTCCGCATGAATGCGACCTCCCTCGCCTACACGCCTGACACGAAGCATCAGCCTCCGGACATTTTTTACATCCACGGAGACTGCCTTGGCGCCGTCTTCTTTCTTGAGTCCGCTGCTCTTCCAGAGTTCCTTGCCGTCGCCCAACACAGCAAACTCCACCACCGAATCCTTGTTGTTATGTTCGTCATCAATTCCCACCAGCGCCTTAAAGTTGTCGTAAGCTCCGTTGAGCTCAAACTCGATCTCCGAATTCGTCGGCATGCCGATGCCTTTCTCGAAAGGCCGTCCTCCTATCGACAGTCCACCGCTGTTAAAGTTTCGGTTTAATTCCGTCTGGCGCCACCCAGGCGTGAGTCGATGCGGATCAAGTTCCGAAAGGAAAACTTCCGCCGGCAGTATTTGGTTTAGAGTAAATTTCAGCTCAGCCTTCTTCTCGCTGATCCTGCCGTCCTGCCATGCGGTGCGAACTTCCACCGTGTAGTTGGTATTGGGACGGAGGTTTGTGAGGGAAAAGACCTGCGTGGTGGTGGCCCCCAGCAACTGTCCATTTAGCGTGACCTGATGACCGGCCGCAGGTTGATGCGGCACAGTCCAGCGCAAATTGGCGCCATCAAGCCCGGCGCGCTCGAGCCAGAGATTCTGTGGCTCGCGTACCGGGAAGCGATAAAACTCAGCGGGCGCGAACACAACGTTCCAGGTGACATCGGTTGTACGTGGAGTCGTGAATTCAACCGTCGCCCAACCCTGGTGGTTGGAGATCTTGACTGGCACGGAGCCTGCAGCGCTGCGCGCCGAAGCACTCTTAATCATGAAATTCTTGCCGTTCGGAAATACAAACCGCAGTTCATATGGATCGTTGCGGATGACTTTGCTTTTGCCACGATAGGAATTCGTGGCCGGATTGTAATTGTGGGAAACAAGGTCAACCCATCCTTGTGTCAGGTGCCGCGAAGTGGAGATGAGTTGCGGTTGAGCCGCAGCGGTTAGAAGCGTCAGCACTCGGCTACTTGTAGGCTCCAGATCGATGCTGATTCCATTCTTCCAGGCGCCCAGGTATTCGCGGTTCCAGAAATCGTAAACGTGGACCAGCTTGTCTTCAGGAAAGCCAAGATCTTTCCAACTTACATAAGTTGGTTTTTTTCGCCCTTCGTCAAAATTGAAAACACCGACGACGTCATAGCTGCGTCCCAAGTGGTTAATCTTAAGATCCCAAAGGCGTTTGTTGCGGTCTGACTTGAAGAGATCCATCGGCACGATATCGACGGCAGGATAGACGCGTCGCAAAAGTTCGACGCGCTCCGCCGACAAATCCATCAGCCGGTCGCTGGTGAGCACTGCCTGTCCGGTAAGCCCCTGCAGCGTGGCCCACGCACGTGCTTGTTCAAGCGGCAGAGGAGCACGCACCACGAGCACATCCGGGTCGGCGTACCAGGCGATGTTGTGCAGAAAGTAGTATTCCATTGTGGCCCGCATGGCGAACTTGAAGCCGTCCCAGTTAGGCAACACGTCGGCGCCAATTCGCGAGCCATTCATCAGGCCAACACCTTCCAGAGGAACCACCCAACAACCGAGCAGGTAGCGATCAGGTCCGATGGCGGAGCGAATGCTTTCCAGTGTGTCTCTATACAATTCATCCGTATCATCCGCCGGATTCTTCATCGAGGCCTTCTTGTTGCGATACTCCCGAACGACAATCGGCTGACCGTCAATCTTGAAATACTCGTAACCCCAACCGGCGAGGGTTGAGAAAAGATTCTTCAGATAAGCTTGCGACTCGGGCGTCGATGGATCAACCAGATACTTCCCTTCCCATGTGCTCGAGGCCGACGTGCCATCCGGCTTGAGCATGAAGACGCCGTGGTTGCTTTTCACAACCGCGTCGTTGCTTTGGCCGTGTGGCGCTAACCAGATCCCCGGCTTCAAACCAAGCGACTTAATATGTTTGGCCAGGCGATCCATGCCGCTGGGAAAGCGTTTGTCGATGGTGGTCCAATCGCGGTTTTCTCCGAGACCGTGACCAGTGCCCTGCCAACCGTCGTCGAGTTGAACGTAAACAGCGCCGTAGTCCTTTAAGTTTGCGGCAATCCAGTCGGCGTTTCGCTTCACTTCGTCTTCGTTGATTTCCTGATAGTAGAAGTACCAGGAGCACCAACCCGAAGGTGGCAGCGCAAATCTAGTTTTATCTATTGGCTGGAAGTATTTGATCTTGAGCGTGTCGCGATAATAGTTCTTGAGAGTCGTGCCGTCCTTGAGTCGCACTTCGTCCCTGGCAGGGTCGAAGGTACCGTCGGCAATTGAAGGATGAACATCGCCGAGCGTCATCACCATCAACTCTTTGTTACTGCTGTCGCCAATGCGTGCCGGAATCTGGCGCGGCCAGGGCTGCCCTGAGTTCACGGGGGCTTGCCCCAACGCTAACTGACACAGCAAAGCCAATCCAAGAATGAAAGCCAACAGATTTTTCATCTCAAAGTCCTAATCAAAAAGACTGCTACATCTAATCTGGCAACTACTCGGTTTCGCGGCTTTGCCGCAGTCCGTGCGGAAAGGCTATGCCTTTCCGGGACGCCTTAACATGTTCTGAGGCTGCGCCTCAGCGGAGGCATAGCCTCGAAATAGGCGGGACTCTACGGAAAGGCAGAGCCTTTCCGCACGGACGGCGGCGAAGCCGCGGCGCATTGGTTGCTCCCGTCTCTGATCCTCTTTCCGTGTTCATCTGTGGCTGTAGTGCTCTTAGTTAATGCCTTCACAATCGAACCAAGTCTTTGATTCGGATGGACCGTCCCTCGTCGATGCTCTTCCGCGCTGCAATCCCCGTCAGACACGACATAGCCCCAGCCCTGGAGTCGGGCAGCTGCATATACTTCGGCAAATCTGTCTTTCGAAAAATTAGATCCTGCAGTCGTGGATCCCCACCTGCGTGACCACCTCGGCCTTGGGGCACTGCAATTTTCTCGCGTTGTCCAAAGTTTTTGGTCAGGTACATTTCACTGCGTTCGTCAATGGGATAAAGCTGTCGTTCATGATCGCGAATTTCCAGCCGTCCTTTTTCGCCGTTGAAACCCAGCCGGAAGCCTTCGAAGGGCATAAAGGCGTTTAGCGAGTAGTTCATGTTGACGCCGTTGGAGTATTTAACAATCAGCGCCATGTTGTCGTAGATGTCTACATCCTCGCGAAACACACAACCGTCACGGTGATACTGATCGACATCCTCACACTCGACGTAAAGCTTCATCCGCTTCTCACTCTTGGTGACATCGTAGTAGAAGCGGCATTTATCTTTATGAGGACAAGCGCGGCAGTGCGTCGATCGGAATGCGCCGTTCTTACCGTAAACCTCCAGCCCGCCGCGCGCCGTCACTTCGACAGGATCCGCGTCGAGCCACCAGTTCATCAGATCGAAGTGATGCGTCGCTTTGTGAACCAGGAGACTCCCGCCGCGGTTTCTCAAACGATGCCAACGTCGGAAATAATCGGCGCCGTGAAAAACGTCGAGATACCAATTGAAGTCGACTGAAATCACTCGACCGATCTCGCCATTCATGAGCAGCTCTTTAACTTTCTGGTGCTTTGGCGAATAGCGATAGTTAAAGGCAACGATGATTTTCCGTTTGTTGCGCTTCTCGGCATCGAGCACCGCCTGGCACTGCTTCTCGTCAATCACCATCGGCTTCTCGGTGATCACATCAATGCCGCGGTCGAGCGCTTTAACGATGTACTGGCTGTGGAAAGCATCAACCGTGGTGACCATCAGAAGATTCGGTCTGGCCCGATCGAGCATCTCGTCGAAATTGGTGAAGGTAGGACAGTCGACCCCGATCATTGCCTTAGCAGCAACCGCCCGCTTGTGGTTCGTATCGCACAATCCGACGAATTCGAGCAGGTCTGAGTACTTCTCCACCAGCTCGCGCCCCCACATGCCGCTCGCGCGATCGCCAGTGCCTACAATTGCGTAGCGACGCCTTGCCGTCACAGCATTTGCAAAACGGTGATTGGAGAGCAACGGCGCAGCAGCGATGGCGCTGCCGGCCGCCTTCACGAAGTCGCGGCGATTTAAAGTGTTGGAATCGGCCATAGTATTTTTGGTTTAGGCAAACCGTCCGATGAATCGACCTTAACGTCGCTTGCGCGCAGGGTTGCAGGTGAGCCAACGAAGACTGGCGCCGCGAGTGCCGCAGATAGAAATACGCGACGGGAGCAATGACCTTGTTTTGGTTCGTCGTGCATAGACATCATGTCGACTTAATGACTTCTATTAACTCAGCGTCTCAGCGCCAAAGGCGCGGAATGTAATTGCCTGGGGCAACGCCCCAGGGAGCAGTCCATGAATATGAGAGCGCTGAAGGCGCGCCATATGACGAATGACGTGGAGCTTCTATCTCATTTCGCGCCTTCAGCGCTAAAGAGTTTTTGGCGATTGCACCTGGGCCGTTGGCCCAGGCTATTACATTTCGCGCCTTTGGCGCTGAAAACCAACAGTCGTCATCGTTGGGCCTGGCTCTTCCTTTCCAAGTCGGGGGACACCAGCACTGCCCGGTCCGCTGCATTAAGACGGGGAATCTTGTTTAGAAGTGCTGCATAGTCCTTGTATCTTGACGCCGCTCTTCTGATCAGTGGAAACAACATCTGCGGCGGCCAGTCCCCGAGTTGAGGATAGGTCCACTTCCGTTCGCCCAACGCAACTGGAACTAAGTAGTCAAGCGCGCGACGAATGCCTCTACCGTCTTTGGTTTGATAGTTCCACAGGTCGACATCTACGCTTTCGCCCAGCCTGGCCAGCAGCGTCAGTCCATCAAGATTTCCGACGCTGTAACTCCAGGCTTTAGTTCGCGCCAACTCAAGCGGCTGACTACCGTCGGGTTCAATCTGTGCGGCTATACGCTTCGTTCGGGCGTTTTGCAGGACCTCTTTGGCAAACTCTTTCTGACCCAGGAATAATGCAAACGACGTCACTTGCACATCGTAGTAAGTGCCATGATTATTTTTCGCCGCAGCTTCGTCGCGACCGTTCTTGCTCTCCAGCATCCATTTCAAAAGCTTTCCGAACCAATCCTCAAGTCCCCGGCGATCAGATTCCTTCAACGCGGGCGAGGTGGCCAACAAGCCGATCGAGTCAACCACGCGTGTCAGACCACGCGTCTCGATCAGGCCGATGCCGCGCCCGGTATTAACGCCGGGAATGCCCTGAGCAAACTGTAGGTGCGGATTCATCCGCGTGGCAGGATCAAGAAAGAAAACGCGCAACAGTTCAACGGCTTTGCTTGCGTAGGCTTCATTGCCCTTGAAGTAGTAAGCCAGTGAAAGCGTCTCAACAGCAGCGATCATCTGGTCCATCGTACGGTGGTCCGTGATCTTGTTGATCTCGGGATTGCGTTCACCATCACGACGAATGTAAGGCAGACCGTTGGGCTTAGTCGGATCCGGCCAGAAGTATGGCGCCTGACTCATGTAGTCGTGCCTGTCTCCACTAGGGGGAATCGGATCTTTCGTCACGACTGAGAATGGACCCGCCGAGAGCGCCTTCTGTGCGTCCAGGCCGAGCTTGGCCCACGCGGCAGCGACACTTGAGTCACCGGCGTGGATGCGATTGCGGGTTTCCTGTAACTGTTTGGCGTCGAGGATGAAGACTCGTGGCGAATCTGTAGTTGGCGCTTTTCTAATTGGCGTTTGGGTCGCCAATGCTTCTCCGCGGCTTTGCCGCCGGATGTGCCCCGGGTCGATTGGCGTCAGCGTCAGATGAAACAAGCGCATCAACTCGCCACCCTGAATGTCCAGCGGCTTGACAGCGATCTCGTATTCTCCAGGCTTGAGCTTCACCCTGCCCAACGCAACCGTCTTTGACTCACTCTCGTTTGCTGTGGGGTCGATGCTGCTTTTCAAAACCCGATCTCCGATGGTAACCGCGTAGCTGCCTCGATTAGCCGTTGAGCTGGTCGTGTACTTCAGCGACACCTCATACTCGGACGCCTCGATCACACGAACGTTCCAGCCGACCCACTGCGCCGGAGTCTTCCAATCGAGGACATATGCGCGAGGCGCTTTACCATCGCCAAAGCGAAGGCCCGTACCGTGAAGTTCACCGTCAAATACGCGCAACACGTTTGGTTGGCCCATACTAGCCAGCAAACGCACCGGATTAGTCTTGATCTCACCTTTGACCTCGAGGGCGATGACGGTATCAGCGGCGTCCGAAACAGAGGGGCGCCCACGGAAGGACGCCCCTACAGGTAAATCGATCACGATGTCGTCATCATTGAGACGCGCAGTCTTGAGGTTTTTTTGCGGCGCCTCGAGCAGGTAGGCTTTGCTAACTGAACTCTTCAGACCGCCGACCACAAGCTTCCCATCGCGCGGCCAATCAAAGACATGTAGATACAGAGTTTTGCCCTGACGAGTAGATTCACCCCACGGCTGCACCGGCAGAGGCGTGCGTTCAGTACCGTAAATACTCTTCCCATTAACCGTCAGCCAGTTCCCAATGCCGAGAAGTATTTGCTGGTCCTTCTGATCGATCCGGCCGTCACCCATCGGGCCGATGTTCATCAGCAGATTGCCGCCACGCGCTGCGGCTTTCGCCATGAGCCGTATGAAATGTGAAACGGGTTTATGACTCTGATCGTGTTTATGATAGCCGTAGGATTCGTTGGTCGTCGGGATCGTCTCCCAATCGCCTTCGGTAGGAACCATTTCCGCTGCCCGATCGCCGGTGTTTTTGTAGTCGCCGAATGAGCGGTCCAGACCACGCGCCAGACGTCCATTGATCACAACGTTGGGCGCAAATTCGCGAACGGCTTTCATGATGCGAAGGTTTTCCGACAAGGGGATCTTGCTTGGCGTGTCGAACCAGAGAATATCGGGGTGGTAGTTTTTTACCAGCTCAGCTATCTGTGGGATCGCCTTTTCATCGACGTACTTGCGCGCTTTATCAAGCAGGTCAGTGTGTTTGTCGTACCAGGTGAGGCCGCCGTGCAAACCTTGGTCACCCGCCGGATTGTTGTAGTCCCAATCATTGCCGGGCGCGTCAGGGTGTTCCCAATCAAATGCGTGCGAATAATAAAAACCAAAGCGAAGTCCGTGCTTTCGAGCGGCCGCTGCCAGTTCGCCCATCGGGTCTCGCTTGTAAGGCGTGGCATCGCGAATGTTGTACCGACTCACCGACGATGGATACATGGCGAACCCGTCGTGATGCTTGGCCGTAATAATGACGTACTTCATCCCTGCAGCCTTGATCAACCGCACCCACTCTTCCGCATCAAACTTCACCGGGTTGAATATGGAGACGACTCTCTCGACGTATTCTGCGCGGGGGATTTTCTGGCTCCGCATCATGTGTTCGGCGTACCCACGGAACGGCTTACCGTTCCACTCGCCGCCGAAGGTTGAATAAACACCCCAGTGAATAAAGCATCCGAACTCCGACTCGCGAAACCAGGCAATACGCTGATCGTGAGACTTCATCGAAGCGGTCCACCACCCGTCAAGAGCCTCCGCCACGGCTTTCTCATCGCGTCCCAGTGAACTGTTTCCGTTTGCCGGCTGCGCCAAAGACGGTGCGTGTGTGCCGACCACTAATATGGCCCAGATAACAGACGCCGCCATCAATCCTCTGTTCTTTACAGTTGGAGTTCTCACGTCGTATTCCTTACTGCTTCAATCTCTTTCGAGTAAATAGTTTGTTGACTATGAATAATAGTTCCACCTGCTTCATACGCCTCGGCTGACGCGGAGCGATTGCTTTTCGGTCCGTTGAGTTGCATCCACATCCGGGCCGGCTTATAGATGTCCGGTTTGGTTCTCCGACCTTTAGCAATGTGGCGGTGATGGGGAAGCCATCACCGCCACCTTCCCGAGAACGATCATTATTCTTTCGTCTCAGCCGAAACTAAAAATTGATTCTGACTGAGCCCTGCATCACGCGAGGTGTACGCGCGCTTATCGGCGTTCCAAAACTCGTCGCCGAACCAAATAGCGTGTCACGCGTTTGCCTGATGATGGCCGTGCAGGTGTTACCAGCTGCCGTGCAAGCCTGGGCTGGGTTGGGATTCACCTGCGCGATTCCATAGGTGAGGGTCGCGTCTATGTCCCTGAAGTTGGAATGGTTGAAAATGTTGTAGACCTCCCAACGCAACTGAATTTCGCGTCGCTCCCCGATCTTAATGTTCTTGAAGAGCGCAAGATCGTTGTTGAAAATCGAGGGCATGCGGATCAGGTTTCTTGGCGCGTTACCGATCTGTCCGAGAAATGCAGGTGGTGCAAAACAACCGCTGTTGACCACATACGGAGTTCCCGAGGAATCGGCGCCACTCACTCCCGACATCGGATCGCAAATAATGCTGGGACGCGCGTTTACCTGACCCCCTGTGAAATCGGTGATCATCGTACAGACGGTGGCGGACGTTTGGAACGATCCCGGAGGACAAGTTTGTCCCGCAGTGATGGTGGCCGTGCCGGCAGTAAAGTTGGTGGTCAGGTTCTTCGGTTTTCCACTCACGTACGACGTGGTGCCGGATATTTGCCAGTTATCAAACACCGCTCGGACAAAGCGGTTGTTGCTCTTCCGGCTGAGTCCGGGAACGTCATAGATGTAGTTAACTGTCAGGATGTGCGTCTGATCGAAATCGGATGGCGCGTAGTTGAAATCCTTGTATGGCCGGCTCTTGTTCACGTCGGACGTGTCGTCGTTCGCGTAGTCAAACGATTTCGAGTAGGTATAGGCGACGCCATACTGGAATCCGCTCGCATACCGACGATTCGCCTGGACTTGAAGCGAGTTGTAGTTTGATGTGCCGCCCCAGGTATTCTGTTGAATATCGCCGTAACCGCGGAAGGGTCTCAGGAAATCATTATTCCTCGGGTTTGCGGCCGTCAGCGGATCTCTGTTTTGTGGACGGCACAACGCCGCGGGAACTACCCGACAGTCCACGAACCGGGCGCCATCGGGAACTCCGTTAATGTTTCGTTGTTCGCCAAGGTGACGGGCCAGCGATCCCACATAGCTGGCTTCCAGGATCGTCTTGAACCCGATGTCTTGCTGGACGCCAAGCTGGAAGTTGTAAACCGTCGGTGTCTTTGAATCAATTTCGAGCGCTCGGAGGGCAGTTGGAAAGTTGAGCGCGCCGGGAAGCAGGCTCGGGATCTGATCGATGTTGCCGAAGTTGACTGTAAAGGTACGCTGCTGTGGCGGGTTGGCCCCCAAACTGCTGGCGCCCGCGCCGCCTGTGCCGCCACCGATGCGCGGCGCATGATAAACGCCGCCCATGGCGCGAAGAACAGTTTGGCCCTTGCCCTTAATATCCCACGCAATGCCGAGCCGCGGTTCCCAATCAACGGGAGCGGTATGCCTGAAGCCTTTGGGCGTGGTTGGATCGCCGTTAAGGACGATGCCATTGAGCAGATCGCCGGTCCCCGGCACAAACGAACGCACCAGATTGGCAGGTAATAGCTGAGCCGGGGTTGGATTTGCACGGTTCCTCGGATCAACAGCGCGGGAATTAGCTGCCGAACACGCGGTCCCTAACGCCGGAATTCCATTGGGCTGGCCAATACAGTAGCCGTCGTATAGCAATGGTGCTTTTGCTGGATCCCAACGTGACGGATCAAAGTTGGAGCCCTGACCATCGCGCTGGTAGAAAGGCGAGTGATAGCCCCAACGCATCCCATAGTTGATGGTCAACTGTCGATTAACTTTCCACTCATCCTGCACATACCACTGGAAGATGGTTATCTCGCTATTGGTGAAATTGCGCGCCTGCGGCTCAGTGTAAGTTTGGAAATTTCCCAGCAGCGCGTTTGAGTAGGCGTAGCCCGTGCTGCCCAGGGCCGTCGTGAAGGCAGTAGAGGTTCCGAAGTTTAAGTCACCCGACCATTTTCCACCGCCAGGCGCTTCCCGGTTTTGCAGCCGCTGGTAATACACACCGAATTTTAGGCCGTGGTTACCCTTAATAACGGAGACGTTGTCTGCGAAAGATGGTTTGATGTAATCGTTGCCCACCTCGCCCCAGCGATCGAGCCAATTGATATTGGCTGGGTTACTTCCGACGCTGGCCCATCCGGTAACAGTCGGAACCAGGTTGAACTTGTTGTTCGAAGGAAAGAGTTGCGGTGCAGTGTAGTTCAGCGCGGTTCGCGTTAAGCCATCGATCATGCCCTCGGAAGGTACGAAGCCTTCGGAGTCGTGTCGCATGCCGAAAGTAAATTCATTAACCACCCTCGGACTTACGACGCGGACCCAGTTAGCTGACCAGCCGTTGTCCTTGTAAAGGTAGTGCGAGCTGATTCCCCAACGGTCAACGCCGCCGCCGCCATTGGGCCAGCCGGAAGTACCAAGGCCTTCGTTGTCCGACGTCCACCACTGAGCTTTCCAGTAAATGCTGTCGTTGTTTGACGGCTTAACGTCAAAGCGAATTACATAGCTGCTCTTGGGTACGTCAACGCTTCTCTGGTTGATGTAACGCCCAGGATTGCTGGCGGTTGGCGAATTCGGCAGCGGAAAGTAGTTGAGCAAAGCCTGACCGCTTTTGTTGATTCGTTGTTGCGGAATGATATTCCCGGGAACTGTAAGCCGGTGAGCGGATCGAGGACCACGGGCAACACACCGTTATTGTTCCGCGATTGGGAGAAGTTACCAATGCGTTCCAGCGCGGTAGGTACTGTGACTGTGACTGGATCAGTGGGCGTGATCGTCCGCGGCTTTTCCATTGAGAAAAAGAAATAAACCTTGTCGTTCAGAACAGTGTCTTTTCCTTCTCCGAAGCGCGGCAGGGGCACCGGCCCGCCGAAATTGAAACCAGGAATCTTGTGACGGTAGAGAGGCCTCGGCAATCTCGCCTTGTTATTGAAAAAGTTATTGCCGTTGAGTGACTCGTTACGGACAAAGTAATAAACACTGCCCATATACTCTTTGGTCCCGCCCTTCGAGACCACGTTAATCAACGCGCCGCCATTGTTGCCGTGCTCAGCTCCGTAGTTGTTGCGGAGGACCTTGACCTCGGCCACAGCGTCCTGGCTGATGGTCATGCTGAGTTTGTTTGAGCCGCTCG
Source organism: Pyrinomonadaceae bacterium (assembly GCA_035630655.1). GTDB lineage: Bacteria > Acidobacteriota > Blastocatellia > Pyrinomonadales > Pyrinomonadaceae > PSRF01. The sequence goes on along the minus strand of DASQKG010000384.1, from coordinate 13,044 downwards.
GCTCACCCGCGAATAGTCCGTCTATCGAAGCCACCGCTGAGCGACCACGTTGTCCGGAGAAGTTAGGAAGGTCCGTTCCAAAGCCCTCACCTACACCTTCGATGTCGTCGTTGTTGGAGGTCCCGGGTATCAAGCGCAGCAGCGAAGTGATGTCGCGCCCTTTGGTGGAAATGAGATTAATTTGATCCGACGTTAGTCGAGCCGTCAGGTCGCTTGATTCCCTTTCGACCATCTGGCCTTCACTCATCACACTTACCATCTGGCTGACTTGTCCAGTGTCCAACTTCATTTCACCAAGCGCCAAGTTCTCGTTGGCGCTTAGCACAGTGCCTCGGCGTTCGAGAGTTTGAAAGCCGTCTCGCTCCACTCTGATCGTGTAGCGACCGGGCTGTAACGCAGCTACAGAAAATCGACCCTCGCTATTTGAGGTGACGTTGCGCGCCTCATTTGTTTGCTCGTTAGTGACCGTAACCATGGCCCCGGGAACGAGAGCGCTGGCCGAATCAGTCACGACGCCTGAGATCGTCCCAGTGATCGATTGAGCTGAAACTGACACGCTCAATGAGAACGAGAACGCGAGGGCCATCAAGCTACCAGTAATCAGTTTTGAACAACGACGAGTAAACGTGAACATGGGCTCCTCCTCCAAAGTAGTTCTCAAAATTCAGTTTTTGTTGAGCGAGGCAAGTCTCAATTCCAAGTACCGGGGTTGGTGTTAGTTTGTCCGCTGATGGGACAAAATCAGGTCGGTGCTTTAATAATGGCCAGTTAAGGCCTAGGCCCCGACTTCCTGGATTTCACGTTCTTCTGAAATTGGCTGGACTGACTTTTGTTCGCTCTCTTCGAGAGCAAAGGCTTGCTGTGCGCGGACAATATGTTCGCGCATTGCGGCGCGCGCCTCTTCGGGCTGTCGAGCCCTGATCGCGCGATAAACCTGCTGGTGTAATTCGAGTGACTCGCTAAAGTCGTGGGCCCGCTCAATGGTTTCGCGCCGGCGCTCATACATCACCGCGGAGACCATCTCCACAAGCGTAGCCAACGTCGGATTGTTCGACGCTTCGGCTATTGCGCGATGGAAACGAATATCGTGTACGAGGTATTCCTGCGGGTCGCCCAGAGCGGCGTACATCTCCGCGATTTCATCCGCCAGGGTGGCGATTTGCTCGCTGGTGGCTTTCTCGGCAGCGAGACCCGCTGCTCCCACCTCAAGAATCGATCTAGTCTCGAACATGTGATCAAAACTGAATCCATGAAGCGCGGCCAACAAACGAAGCGGCTCGCTGTCGAGGGTCGGCGGACCATCCGATACAAACGTTCCGGCTCCCTGGCGAGACTTGAGCACGCCCATGGACGACAGCGCTCGCAGTCCCGCACGCAGTGACGGTCGGCTCACGCCGAGCTGCTTTGAGAGCTCACGCTCAGGGGGAAGCCGATCGCCTGCCTTCAGTTGCGCCGTCTTTATGAGCTCTGATACTCGCGCAACCACCTCTTCGGTGGTTTGGCTTGAGACCGATGATTCGCTGACCTTGAAGCGGCTGCCATTAGAATTGGTGAAACCATTTGACTCCATGTGGGCGCACGTATACTACCAATCTGAGGAACGTGTCAAGATAATTTTTTGAGATTTAACCAGAAAGCTTTTGCTATCGAGGGCGGAAGTTGCAGCAAAGCTGCGTAATATGCGGCGTGGCAGGTTTCTAACGTGTCGGCTTTCGAATTCACTCATCCTTAACAATCACGCCCTAGAGCCAAATGGGTTCAACCATTTCACCTGGGTGGCTTGGTATTTGTCGACAAAGTTCTGGGGTTGGGGACCGGGAAGGCTGATTTTGAGTTCACTAGCGAGTACCAGCTCGAGTCTTAGCTGCACGTTCTTCCAGCCAAAGCAAAGTTTCAAGAAGGTAATAGTCACCGTAGATCGTCATACCGTCATTTGGTCGTGTGCTGGATCCATGGCGGAGGATGCCCGCTGGACTCGTCTCTTGAGCTGAGACCGGAGTCAGATACCGATCGATGAGCGTTTGCGTGATTCGTTCACCCTCTCCCCGGTACAGCGTAGCCCGGGTGCCGTCGGTGGCCTGCTCTGATAATTGAAGCAGCGCTCCCGCAATGAGGGCTGCTGCCGAAGTATCACGAATACGAAAGTGGACCCCTTCGTCGAAGAAGTCATACCAGGGCACGCCATCCTCCGGAAGTCGATCCAAAACAAAAGCCGCGACCTTCTCGGCGGCCGCCAAAAGTTGTGGATCTTTTGTCTCTGCGTATGCCACGGTGAAACCATATAACCCCCACCCAGTGCCTCGGGCCCAGGCAGTGTCGGCAGCGAAACCCTGATGAGTGTGGAAATAGACTGGCTGGCCTGTTTTTGCGTTGTTGGGAACTTTCAAACCGCCCCGCGTGGGCGTGAAGTCCTGGCGGTTATCACCAGGGTTGTAGTGCGCCGATTGAATGACCGAGCCGTCAGGCCTGACGAATAACTCAGCAGATCGCAAAGCGTGCTTCAAGCCCATGGCGCGCCACTGTTGGTCTCCCGTCTCCTTCGTCGCCCACCACCAAATCTGGAGATTCATCATCGTATCGATGATCGTATCGTCACCGTTAACTTCCCACGACGCGACCAGTCCAGTGGTCGGATTGTAGAGTTGTTTAAGACGCTCGGCGGCTCGTAAAGCGCTCTCGCGATATTTGGGATCTTTCGTGATCTTGTAGGCGACCGCCGAGGTGTAGAAATACATAAAACCGGTGTCATGATGAATACTGGCCTCCTTGCCTATGAGGCGCGAATGCCACAATTCTGCCCACTGCTTGAAACGGTCGTCTTTGGTTTTATCGTAAAGTCGCCATAGCTCGCTTACCCAGAACCCGCCGGTCCAGGAGTAGCCTTTCTGTTCTTTCCAATCCCCGCTTTGATTGTCGCCTTCAGTAAAGAAGCCGTTGCCGGCGCGCATCAGAACTTCCTGCGCGGGTGAAGCACTGACAACAGGTTCCCATTTACGTGCTGAACGGCTAGCTGCCTGACTCATCAAATCAACAGCCTGAGCGTAGGTTTTTCTTGTTGCACCTGTGAGCGTATCAGGCGGGGCGGATTGCGGCGCCGCGCTGGTCGACAGCAATGTGACTTTGGCTGGTTGGGTCAGCGCAGCGTCCATCATTTTGGCGTAACTGACAAACTCTTCACGCTTTGTTATGCCTCGGGAAGGAAAAACCAGCGTGGTGTTGTTGTGTTTCTCTTTTGCGCTGGGTGCCGTTGAGAGCATTGGCTCGCTGCTCTCCTGATCCCATGCGCCCGCAACGTACCAACGCGCGGTTCCATTGGTAGCTTGAACTTTAGCCAGATAATTGTCCGTGTCGTGAGGTAATGGTGTTGAGCCTGACACTGGCGGAGACAGGAAAATTGCGAGGCCTAGATTCTGATCAGGCAATGATTCGGTTGCAGTGGCGCCAGTCTTCAAAACCTGGTGTCCCCAGGTTCCGACTATCTCCGAAGCAGCGCCAACTTCGGCGCGGGTGATTTCACTCAGTCCAGGCTTGCGCGGCAGGCCTGTAACAAACACAAGACCTTCGGCGTTGGTCGCATTAATGCGATGTTCAAATCCCCTTTCGCCGGCCCAGATCGTCATGCGGCTCGTTAGATCGATGGAACGTTCCCCAACTTTCCATCCTTTGTAGATCAGTTCGACGATTGATCGCACTGGACCATCAGAAACGATGCGCCACGAACGATCGCTCACCTCAGCGACCTTCACGACCTTTCCGTCTACCAGCGCGCCGACCGCCCCAAGTCCCAGCGCATTACCAATCTTGTAGATGTCTCGACCAAATGGTGATTCTTCGTGGTAATCGTATTCAGGTGAACCAAACAACTCGAGATAAAGGCCGGGCCGGCGCTTGCCGTAAAGATCAATAGCGTTTCTTTTATCGAAGTAGAGTCTCCACGCTGTAAGGTCCGATTCCCATCCCATGCCTTCAAAGCGCGTCGTAAATTTCGCGTGAGTGCGTTGCGGGTAGCTGCTGCGTAAACGCGCGATCGTGGCCGAATCGCCGTAAGCTATGGTCACGATACGAGTCTGCTTTGGTTTCAAATCGATCTGAAACGCCAGCTCATCTATTTTCAGGTCGCCATCCAGATCGTCGGCCTGTGATGCCAATTCCGTGGTTTGCAATGTCCTGGCATCTTCGTCAACGGTGGCGGCATCGCTGGTGGTGATGATTACCGCGGCTGGTTTGAAGTCGGGCGCAATGCGGCGCAGCTCCGCAACGTTGACGACGACGTTCTCCGCGGTTCGGCTGTCGCTGGTTGGATTGGTCACCGAGAGCTTGATGACTTTGATCCGAGAAGAGGCGGATGCAGTCAACGCAGAACAAGAAAGCAGGACGATGGCAGATATCAATATTCGTTTCATTGGCTCAACCTTGATTGCCCGAGGGCTCGCAAAGTGCTCAGGAAATCGTCGTGAGGGGCCTCCCCTTGGAGTGCGCCGCGTTTGTTCTAATCAGCTAACAACCTCCGCGGAGCCCCCCTGGTCATGTGCTCATTCATAATCAGAAACGCGCCGAGGCCGTGGAAGTCATTTGTATTTCTTTTCCTGGCAAAGTAGTAAGCGATATCCGCGACGTTCGTTCCTTCGCAAATGTCCGTGATATTCGTCATGCCGTCGGCGTCGAGTGAGATCTTCGTGAGCACACCTTCATACCCCTTTTTGGCCGTCTTTAAATAGCTCTGGTCTAGGTATCCACGCTTCACCCCCATTGAGATCATATACGTGTACATACTTGAGCTTGAGGTCTCCAGCCAGTTGTCAGGCAAATGCCCTTTGTTCACCACCTGGAACCATAATCCTGTTTTCGGATCCTGAAAACGCGTATAGGCCCGCGCCAGCTGTTGCACTTGCTTGATCAACTGCGGTCTTTTCGGATGGTCCTTCGGAAGTATTTCCAGCACTTCGATCAAGGTCATCCCGAACCAGCCAATTGCACGGCACCAGAATTCTGATGAGTGTTTGGTGCTGGGATCTGACCAGGGTGTTGCGCCACTTTCATCGTAGGCGTGAAACATCAGCCCCGTCTCCGGATCATTCAGGTGGCTGGCATAAATGATCAGTTGCTTCGTGGCCTCATCGTTCGCGTAAACGCCGTCTCCATACAACTTGCCATATCTCACCAAAAACGGCATCGACATGAAAACACCGTCGGCCCACAATTGCCACGCGCGACTAGCGCCTTCAGCATGCCAGAATCCGCCGTCGCTGGTGCGCTTGTAAGTATCAAACTTCTTTCTGATCTTGTCGGCGGCAAGCTTGTACTTCGGTTCCTTTGTTTCCTTATGAAGTAGCAACAGTAAATTTCCGGGGAGCATGCTGTCGAGGTTCGTAAAGTTGATCGGTGTAATCTTGCCGTCGTTGGTGGTGTTGAAGACGTTGCCTTCGTTATCAACGTGAGAATCTATCCAGCCTTTTATGTACTGGAGATGTCTCTTATCTCCGGTTCGCCTCCAGACAAGATATTGGCCATACAGGTACAGCGATTTCGCGTAGCCCCATGAACCAAGATCCTTAGCAGTCGGAAAACGCTTCATGGTCGACTCGACCATGCTGACGGACCAGTCAGTGGGCTTCGCGTTTTTTGGTTTTGTGCTCGGATGTGAAGCAGCGGCCCGGAGACTCCTGGCCAATGTTTTTTGAGCAGGAGAGATTACGGAAAGCTGAGCGAACCCCGCTACACTCAGCAGTAAGACTACGGAACGAGTGACGCTTCTGACTGACATGATGCGGCTCCTTCTATGGAATGAAAGATCACCCTCTGGTCCAAAAGCGAAACGGTTTAATTGTTTTGAATTTGACCCGACTTAGGACAAAATCGGATACTAGCGGCAACAACTGAAAAGTGTCAACGCCTTTTTGGAGTGCACTCGACTACAGAACCGAGCGCGGTAGCGCCGGATGCTGGAGTAACGATGGGTTCATAGCGCGCCCAATTTGAACCTTCTCAATACCAAAGTCGCCTGTGGCATCCGGCGCTACCGCCGCCTGGTTCTGTAATAGCGAGCATATTTGCCAAAGTGCTTGACAGGCAATCTATCGTTGTTCATATTGCGGGCGTAACATGAAATTTTGTGTCCTTAGGATCGCGAGTGAATTTGTACAAGACTCGCGGGACAGCCAATTAGCTCGCGAATATTTTCTTTTACATTGAATTTCTAAAGAGGGTTGGACAAAACAAATGGCTGACGACTCCGATAGAGATAAGAAACACCCGGATGGTCCACACGATGCAAGCCGGCGACGCTTTCTCAAGGGCGTAGGCATCGCGGGCGCGGGCGCTGCGTTGGCTGATCAGCTTCTGATCGAAGCACAAGCTCAGGACACCAAAGCCAAAGCTGCTCGCACGTTAAGTGGAGATGTTGATCTCACACTCAACATCAATGGACAACCACGCACTGTTAAGGTCGAGCCACGCACTACTCTTCTCAGCACGTTGCGGGACCATTTGGAACCCGCTGTGACCGGGCCGAAGCTGGTGTGTGACATGGGGACGTGCGGCGCGTGTACTGTCTTATTGGATGGTAAGCCTGCCTACTCCTGTTTGGTGCTGGCCGTTGACGCAACTGCTCGGCAAATCACCACAGTTGAGGGCTTGGGCAAACCGGACGCGATGAACGCAGTTCAAACGGCGTTCGTGGATAAAGACGCGTTGATGTGCGGTTTCTGCACGCCCGGATTCATCACCACGATCTCCGCGTATCTAAAGAAGAATCCCAATCCATCTCTGGACCATGTTCGTGAAGCGTGCAAAGGAAACTTTTGTCGTTGCGGCACCTATCCGAGAGTTTTCGAAGCGGCACTGGCGGCCGCCGGCGCCGCCACCGTGTCGAGTGACGAATGACGAGTGACAGGTAACAAGTGACAAGTGACAAGTGACAAGCAAGAAGTAAGCGTTAAGTAAGCATTGTGGGTGGCAGATCCTTCTTGCTTGTCACTTGTCACTTGTCACTTGTCACGGGAGAAACTTATGCAGCAGGCAGCTCCTAAAAAGAAGAAAGTTAGAGTTCCGCGGGTCGTCAATGGGGTCGAGACTATGGTCGAGATCGAAGTTGACGATGTGGGCGGTCCAGGTTGGGGACCAAATGACAAGCACACTCTCCTCAGTCATCACATCAGGCGAATTGATGGACCACAGAAAGCCGCGGGTGTTGCGGAATACACTTACGATAAACGGCTTCCCGGCATGCTGCACGGACGCGTGCTTCGCTCGCCGCACGCTCATGCGCGCATCATCAAAGTTGACACAACTGCGGCTGCGCGAATTCCAGGCGTAAAGGCAGTCGTCAGTATCACTGATAAGCCGGCCCCGGCCGAGCAAGCTGCGACCGGTGGTGAAAAGCCGACCGAATCAAAAGGCACGCTGGTCCATTTCGCCGGCGAGCCTGTAGCTGCCGTTGCCGCAAACACGCCCGAGATCGCTGCCGATGCGATCCGTGCGATTAACGTTGAATACGAGGTGCTCCCACACGTCGTGCGGGCAGATGAAGCTCTAAAAGAGACCTCGGCAAAGGTTTATCCCGAGGGGAATCTCGAACCCAAAGATAGTCTCGGTTATGCGACCAGGGTTGCGGCAGCCTGGGAGAAGTGTGACGTAATCTTCGAAGGCGAATACCGCACGCCAATAATTCATCACTCCTCTCTGGAAACCCACGGGCACGTGGTCGATTTTCGCGGTGGGACCACCGCGACCGTCTACGCTTCAACGCAGGGCACGTTCACCATCCCCGGAGAAGCTGCGAAGGAGTTGGATCTCAAGGAGAGCGATGTTACAGCGATCGTCGAACACATGGGCGGCGGGTTTGGCTCCAAGTTTGGTATTGGCATCGAAGGCGCCTTGGCTTGCCGGTTAGCCAAACAAGCAAAAGCACCGGTGAAACTGATGCTCACGCGCAGGGACGAGTTTCTGCTGGCCGGCAACCGCTCCGGTTCGTGGCAGAAATTCAAAGCGGGCGCCACCAAAGATGGGACGCTGGTTGCGCTGCAAGCTCTTCAGTATCAACTCGGCGGACTAGGCGATGGTTCACAAGCCGGCCAGCCTTACATCTACCGAGCAACCAATTCATATCGCGAACGCTTTGCGATTCACACGCACGAAGACTCTTCACGCGCGATGCGTGCGCCCGGTCATCCCCAAGCTTCTTATGCGATCGAGTGCCTGATGGAGGACCTGGCCGACAAGCTGGGGATGGATCCTCTGGAGTTTCGAAAAAAGAACCTGAGAGACAAGGTTTATCATCGCCAACTCGATCGCGGCGCCAGAGAGATCGGTTGGGACAGACGTAACAAGACTCCCGGCGGAGCGGCAGGACCATTGAAGCGAGGTATCGGATGCGCCGTGGGAACCTGGGGCGGTGGAGGCAACAACCAATGCAAAGTTGACGTGACCATCGCACGCGACGGTTCCGTCGTAGTTGCTGTGGGCACTCAGGACCTGGGCACCGGCACGCGCACGTATACCAGAGCAATCGTTGCTGAAGAGCTGGGACTGCAAACGAAAGACGTAGTCGAAAAGATCGGGAATTCAACCTTGGGCTCCGCAAACGCCTCAGGCGGCTCAACTACCGCAGCCTCGCTCGCGCCTTCAGTTAAAAACGGAGCATACAAGGCCCGCATTGCAATGGCGGAGAAAGTCGCGCCGCTGCTGGGCGGCGTAAAGCCAGAGGAGATCAAATTCGCGGACGGCAACGTTAGCGGAGGCGGCAAGTCGCTCACGTGGAAGCAAGCTGCGGTCGCGCTTCCGGCGGCGGGGGTGACTGCTCGAGGACAGTGGCAGGCTGAACTTTCCGCGACCGGGGTTCACGGTGTTTGTTTCGCTGAAGTTGAAGTAGACGTCGAGACCGGGGGCGTGCGTCCCATTAAGATGGTGCATGTTCAGGACATCGGACTCCCACTTAACCGGCTGGCAGTGGAAAGCCAGATTAATGGCGGCATGATTCAGTCGCTCGGTATGGCCCTTTGGGAAGAGCGCGTGATGGATGCCAATCTCGGTATCCAGCTCAATCCAGGCTTCGGCGATTACAAGCTGCCCGGCTCGGCTGAGATGCCTGAACTCGTCGCTATTATTGACGACGACGACAAGCGTGAAGCTGTCATCGGAGTCGGCGAGCCGGCGATAATTCCTTCGGTCGGGGCGCTGGCCAATGCGGTATTCAATGCGACCGGTGTTCGCGTACCTGACCTGCCAATCACGCCAGACAAGATCCTGATGGCCCTTACGAACAGGAGGACAACTGCATGAAAGCATTCGAATGGGCCAACCCAACTACGCTCGTAGAGGCCGTGCAGTTGCTTAAAACCGCAACAGCGGCAACCGACGTTGATGAAGCAGCCCGGCCAATGGCTGGGGGGCAGGATTTACTGACCACGATGAAAGACTACAGCACGCGTCCATCGCGCGTGGTCAACCTTAAAAACATCCGAGGGCTTGATGGGATCCAGGTTAATGCGAAGTCAGGTCTGACCATCGGCGCTTTGGTCACTATTACTCAACTTGAAGAACACGCGGGTGTACGCGCGAGTTTTCCTGGTCTCGCTGAAGCGGCACACTCGATTGCGACTCCGCAGATTCGCAACCTCGGAACAGTTGGAGGAAATCTGTGCCAGCGTCCGCGTTGCTGGTATTACCGGCTTGAAGAAGTCATATGTCTTAAGAAAGGCGGCACCGAGTGTTACGCGGCGAACGGCGAGAACAAGTACAACGCGATTCTTGGTGGTGGGCCTTCGTACATAGTTCATCCATCGGATCTCGCGCCGATGCTAATGGCTCTTGGCGCCAGTGTCTCAGTTGTAGGCGGTGAGGGAAAACGAGTGATACCGCTGGACAAGTTTTTCACTTTACCGAGTGAGAACATCCGGCGGGAGAACGTACTTCGCAACGACGAGATCATCACGCACATTCAAGTACCCTCGTCGCCAATCGCGGCGCGTTCTACTTACCTCAAGTTTAAAGAACGAGAGTCGATGGATTTCGCGATGTCCGCAGTCGCGGCCGCTTTGCAACTTGGACCAAGCAACCAGGTCGCGCAGGCGCGGCTGGTTCTCGGCGGTGTAGCTCCAATTCCCTGGAGAGCGACGAAGGCTGAAACATTCCTGGTGGGCAAGACGCTGAGTGGGGATGTGCTCGAGCAAGCCGCGACGTTAGCACTCGACGGCGCTCAACCACTTGAAAAGAATGCTTACAAGGTGCCGCTTACAAAGACTCTGGTTCGCAGAGCGGTAGCAAAAGCCGCAGGGCTCTGAGCGCATCAGAGCCTCGCGCTTGGGCATGTTCTTCTCTGGGTCACGCGGAGCGAACAAAGAAACACTGCGATCGTCAGCCCGTCGTACTGACTACTGTCGGTTCATTAAGGGAGTGGAGCAATGCCAAACGAAATAGCCAACGAAAGCAGCAACGCACCAATCCAGAGCCCGTTCTGTGGCGCGTTGCGCTCAAAAAAGTTTTTCATGCTCGACAGCCTGGCGACCGATGCAGGCCAATATCTCGATGCAAGCAACCATTGCTGGTGTCGTGAAACTCAAAAAGTAATAGGGCCGGATGGTGGCAGGGTGCAGCCCAGCCGCTGTGTGCCTGGTCGTAACTGTTACAGCTCGGCGCTTGACGATGTATGATGACACCGAGTTGAAGTTTTAGGAGGATTGAAATGCGAAGATTTTTATTTGTCATAATCCCAATAGCATTGGTTGTGTCCCTCGCCGGATCTTTCGGTAGTAATTCAAGCGCCGAGACTGAGAGCATTAAAGGTGACTACGTAGAAGTGCGCACGGCCAGCGTTTTTGCCGGCGCTTGCCACTATAACGGAGAACTCACAACGGCCGGCCGGGACGCTCTTATGGCCTGGAGCGTCAAATCGGGTGCATGGCAGGGAGTTGATCTGGCGGGTGTGCGAGCGATCGCAATCGTCAGCGCGTCTGAGAACCTGGCGGACAAAAACGCCGCGAGAAACTCCGAAATAATCATTGGTGAAAATGCCTCAGACGCTCAGTCGCGAGCAATGCTGACGGCGCTCAAGAGTCAGTACGCCGCGTCGCTTGGACAGATTAGCTCCATACGCCGTGCGCCTTTGAGTTTCGATCATCAGGGCAAAGCTTACGCGGTTAAGGTCAACAGTTTTGCTTCTATCACAGTCGAAGCGATGCCTGACGATCTTTGCTGCAAAATGCCCCAATTAGTTTGGTATTCACCGCTGGTGCCGCTTGAGAATCGCAAGGTGGGTTACACCACCAAAGCGATATACGCGGGAGGCGACGTGGGCGAACCATGGCAGAGGTCGGGCGAAAATAGCGCGTTCTACGGCACGTTCGCTTTCTAAGATATCTTTCCTACCAATCATTACAGGTAAGCGCGCATCATTGTAGGGGCGGCACTCCGTGCCCGCCCAGATTCTATGGAAGCGTAAGTTCCCGAACGCGGGACGGCCACGGAGAGCCGCCCCTACAATCTAGCCCGATCCGTCCTACCCTGCCCGTTTTTTTAATGCATGAACCGGGAGTACAATCGTTGCCTAACCACAAACTTTAAGGGAGTCCTGGAAGGAGGCAACGAGTGAAACACCCAACCAACTCCAGAATCATCCCCCCCACTTCTTTTCGCGACGATTTTAACGCTCTCGGGAGTGCGAAACGAATCCATCAAGATTCAAAAGAGCCGCGACCGCGGCGCCGACAAATTAGTCCGTCTCCTAAAAGAAGGCGCCGACAATGGTTACCGGGTTCCTATTCCCGACCGTGGGGTAACCTTTCTGCGCCGGCGTCCTGCAGCATATACGGAGCTGGCCAAACAGATGAAAATCTCGGGCGGTATGGCATTAGTGGTTGAGTTTCTTGGCGATGGAACTGTTGGCGAAGTGAAGATCGTGGAAGGCCTGCCTGCGGGTCTTAACGAAAGCGCCACCGAGGCGACGAAGAAAATGGTTTTCCTGCCAGCGGTGAAAGCGGGACAGTTTATTTCAACTCGGCTGCCATCGACGATGTCGTTCGATATGTATCGACGTTGATCAGATTCAACCTCGCTGGAGCAGAGAATGTCTTTATCTTTGCCCCAAACGCACTGTTTTCACCCACCCTCGTATTGGTCATGTACTCTTGAGTCAACTATTCGAGGCTGCGAAGCAGTCGGACTGAATACTAGCCCCACGCGCAGCGAAGCGGAGCGTGGGGGACAGTACATGAAAAAGTTCGGAGCCTGCGAAGCTGGCGGCAGAGAGCAGCACCAAAGATATTTTTGTTCAAAGTCGATGCCGTGGCTACGTTCGTGATTACTAATATCTATCGCCAGCTTCGCAGGCTAGGTGGTGTAATTCATCTTGTTCCCCACGCTCCGCTTCGCTGCGCGTGGGGCTAGTATTCTGTCCGACTGCTTCGCAGCCTCGTAGATGGTGACACTCCGGACCCCTGACATGGGTCCCTGTTCGTTGAAGTACACTCATGCTGCCTTCAGCATCTGGTCCATCACCCAGGACGTACGCGCAGCCGACTCACCCGTGCTGGGACACCGGCCCACCCCGATCAATTCGTTCACCACAGTTTGAATCAACGGCTGCGAAATGTGCTGAGGGTTGTCGAAGGCGTACTCTATAGTGTCGGTTTCGGTACTCAGCTTTACCGGTTCCACGCCAAACGTTGAGAATGAAATCCTGCCGGTGCTGCCTACGATCTCTGTCACATCGCGCTTGTCATACGCACTGAAACACCATACGCCAGTTCCATGAACTCCTGATTTAAACTTAAACGTACCTGTGACGATATCTTCGGCGTTGTGGTTTCCCGCTTGGTTTGAAGCCTGGCCCTTGGCCTCCTCAATTGGGCCAAGTGCGTAGTCTAGAAAGTCGAGCGTATGAGCAGCCAGATCCACGAAGCGGCCGCCTCCGGCGATCTCGGGTACCACCCGCCACGGTACCTCGGAGGAAAGATCCTCAGGTGCGGGTGGTTCATACAAAGTGACACTAACGAAACGAACTTCGCCGATTGCGCCCGACTCGATCAATTCTTTTATCTTAAGGAAGCG
>DASQKG010000383.1:0-9492 GCA_035630655.1 Pyrinomonadaceae bacterium | reverse complement strand
CCGTCCCGGTCGAATTGCGCTACGAAACGATTGTAGTAGAGGACGGTAAACTAAAAATCTATCGCGACGTTTACGACCTGGACACAAACACCGAAGCGAATCTGCGTACAGTCCTCGAAGCCAACGGCGTAAAGTTTGAAGATTTGAACGCGGAAGAACGCGCTCAAATTCTCGAGACTCTTAACGCCATGTCGCGCCATCCACAGAAGAATGCTGCCAAGCCCGTCGTGACGGCGTCACCCGAAGCGGCTGCAAAAACGGCAAACAAAGCTGCCGATAAGAAGCAAGTAGCATCGACCCGAAAACCGATTGGCAAGAACCAAAAAGAAGTTGTGATCGAATTAGCGGCACTGAAGGGGAAGGGTTATCCGGCGGCCGTGAATTTTGATACAGGTAGCGGAAAGCCTGCGGGCACAGTCGCAATGGTTCGACCGGCTGCAGAACCATCGCCGAAGCGGCCTTAGTTGCGATTGGATCAACGGAGTGGTGGCGTTCGGTTAAAACAATCCACGAAATAACACGAAATATCACCCCAAAGTTTAGTGTGAGTTCGTGTTTCGTAAATCGATTTTCGCAGCCCACGAAGGATCGCCGGCGCAGTCATTTCCTGGTTCGCTTGGTCGTCTTTCCCGTGCTCTTTGCTTTGCTACTTTTTGCACCGATCTTTGCCTTGCCAGATTTCTTTCTGTTCAAAGCCTTCTTTGCTACCTTCTTCCGCTTTTCACCGGGCGGCTTGACTCGATAGGTAACCAGGACACAGCCATTCTTCAGAGTCTTACAGTCGAGCAGTTCCAAATCGATTTGATGGTCTATTTCGTGGAAGATTGGTATTCCGGAACCGAGCAATACCGGATGAATGTTGAAACCGACCTCATCAATCAGGTCCGCCTGGAAAAGCGATCTCGCCAATAGCCCGCCGCCCATAACGCAAATATCTTTGCCTTCCTGGGATTTCAGCTTGCGAACGAATTCAGCAACATCCTGGGAGATAAGCTCGACGCCAGGAGCTGGAGTTGTCTTCACAGTTTTTGAGAAGACGTAACTCTTGACACCCGGATACGCGCCTCCGCCCCCCATTTGCAGCGACACTTCGTACGTCCTGCGTCCCATCACGATCGTGTCAAACCTTTTCCAGTAGTCGGCCAGAAACTCAGTGACTTCATCGCTCCACATCAGCCAATCAACTGAATCGTCGTTACGAGCGAAGTAGTTGTCGAGACTATTGGCGCCGCCAAAAACAACTTTACGCATAAGAGAACTCCTTGATGGCACGGGGCTCGTGATTCACGGCTGTTTAGTATTTCTTCCTCTCGTTTAGAATGCGGACTTGTCCGCTCCGTGAGGGCACAAGTGCCCATTCTAAACGAGGGAAATAACCACCGAGGCACAACCAGTTAGTTTTCCGGGCTGAGGCTACGCGGCCGTGGCGGCTTCGCAGGAGTCGAGATCCGGAGCGTCCTCTACCGGTGCGCCGGCCTCGCCGAAGTATGGCTTACCTGTCTCAATCGCTTCAAAATATTCTTCAATGCGATTAAGAATTTCGTCCACTGAGTGTGAGTGATAGATCGACGTGCGGAAAAGCGCGCCGCCTTGCAGACCACGCGTAAATTGTCCCGCGAGTTGCTTCATGCGATTGATCGCCGGCGTTTCCGGCATATCTTCACGCAACATGTCGAAGTACTCATGAAGAATCGCACGCTTGTCGGCGAGACTTGGCTGAAAGATTTCCCGGCCGTGAATCGCATCTTCAATCTGCCGAAAGATCCATGGGTTAGCCATCGCCCCGCGCCCAATCAAGACACCATCGCAGCGCGTTTCTCGAAAACGCGCAAACGCCTGCTCGATCGTTGTAACGTCCCCGCTTCCCGACACGGGCACGCGCACTGTTTCTTTTATCTGTTTCACCAGGTCCCAATTCGCCAGACCGCGATAACCCTGTTCCTTTGTGCGCCCATGCAAGGCGATGTGCTCAACTCCGCAATCTTCGGCCAGCTTCGCCGTTTCGACCGCATTGATCGTGTGATCGTAAAAGCCCGCGCGAATTTTGATAGTAAGAGGAATCGTGATCGCCTTTTTGATATCTTTAAGAATCGTCTCGAGACGTGAATGGTCCTTGAGTAGACCCGAGCCGCCTCCATGCTTCACAACCTTCGGCGCCGGACACCCGCAGTTGATGTCCAGAATGTCTGCGCCAACTTCTTCCGCCATCTCGGCCGCCATGCGCATGCGCTCAGGCTGGCCACCGAAAATCTGCACCGCGAACGGATGCTCCTCTTCGTAAAACCTCATCTGCCGTTTTGATTTTGGATTACTGCGCGTCAGCCCCTCCACCGAAATAAACTCAGACACACTCAATCCAACGCCGCCGCGCCTCTTAAGCAGGCGACGAAACGAGACGTCAGTCACACCCGCCATGGGCGAGAGGATCAACGGCGGGTTGATCTCAATGTGCCGAATCTTGAATGGCTTAAGTTCCGTCATGGCTTAATGGTAACTCGCGTTCCTACAGGGACCGCGTCGAACAGTTCACGCAAGTCCTCATTTTCTAACGCCACGCAGCCCCATGTCCAATCGCTCTTTGCGCCGTTTCCATGAATGTAGATGTCCCCGCCCAGGTTCGTGTTTTGTGGCGGCGTGGCTTTTCTCTTGATGGCGCGAACAATCGCGTCATGCTGAGCGCGAGATATCAGGCGATCGCGCAGGCCTCGTTCAGCGTCTTCAACGTTTGGATAACTAATTCCGAGGACAAATAGAAAGCGCTCTTATTGTTCTTAGTGAACACATAAAACTCGCCTTCCGGCGTCGCCCGGTCGCCCTGTCTTATCTTGTCGGGTACTGGATTCAGGCCGAGCCCGATCTGGTAAATACGAACTACGGAACCATTCACTCAGTCTCCACCAAAACCTCTTCACTCAAAACCTCAAATAAAGCGCCTGCTTCCTTTCGCGACGTTTGACGGCCGGTGGGAACCGTTAGGACCCTCACTTTCTTTAACTTCGAATGGCTACGCATAAGAATCTCGTCGCCGGCCTCGACTGCGTGGGAAGACTTGGCTGGATTGCCATTGACATGAACGCGTCCCGCCTCACAAATCTTCTGCGCCACAGTGCGACGCGGGCATAGTCGGCTTGCTTTAAGAAAAAGATCGAGGCGCATCGAGTCTCAAGTCCTACCTACTTATTAAGTCCTGCCTGTTAAGTCTTTCCGGTTAAATCTTTCCGGTTAAGTCTTTCCGGTTAAGTCTTTCCGGTTAAGTCCTTCCGGTTAAGTCCTTCCGGTTAAGTCCTTCCTGTCCGTTTAGAATGGGCACTTGTGCCCTCGCCTTAGCGGACAAGTCCGCCTTCTAAACGACGCGACTTGGCGGACAAGTCCGCCCTCTAAGCGACGTGACTCGGTTAAAGATCAAAGGGCGCCTGAGCGCCCTTTCTCCGTCTGCCTTCTGCTTACGGCTTACTGCTTACTGCTTACTGCTTACTGCCTTCCGCCTTCTGGCCTTACGGTTTCGGGAAGATTCCCAACAGCTTGCCCTTCTTCTTCTCTTCAGGCTTTGCGGTTTGCGTGCTGCTGTTGTCGGCAGTCTTCTCAGGCGCCAACTTCAGTATCGGCGCCACCGCCTCGCGATAATTAGCAGATAGCTTGATATAAGCATCGTCGCGCAGGCTCTGGAGATAATCGTCACGCAACTTCGGCGAGCGCTCGATTGTGATTGCCTCGCGAACCCTGTTCTCGTTGAATTCCGCGGTGGCGCTCCCCGGTACGCGTTCGTCCACGCGCAGTATCTGATAACCATCGTTACTTCGCAGCGGCTCACTAACTCCTCCGGCTGCCACGTTCTTCACTGCGTCGGCAATATCCTGTCGCAGATTTGGGACTTCGAAGGCGCCTACCTTGCCTTTATTCTCCGGCGCTATCCGAACTCCATTCATCTCACGTTCGGAGTTCGCCGCGGCCACTGAACCGAAGTCTGCTCCCGCTCTCAGTTGCCTGACCAACTCGAGGGCCCGAGCTTTTACTTCCGCTTCGTTCTTGCCAGCTGAGCTCAAGAATATTTCTGAGAGCGTCACGTTCTCAGGCTTACGAAACTTCAACTGGTTCGCTTGAAAATACTTCTTCAGCTCGTCCATGGTGAGTCCGAAGAAAATCTTTCGATCCACTTCCTGCTGAATCACCATCTGTTTCATGATCTCAGTTCGCAAGGCTTGGCGCGTTGATTGAGGATCCACCCCACTCGCACGCATCGCAGCGTCGAGTTTTTCAATCGTCGTAATTCCCTGCTCCTTTGCCACCTCCAACATCCGGCGATTTACCTCCGCCTCAACGTCGCTGGTGAGCTGAAGCTCTTTTCCCTTTTGCAGCAGAAGCTGTTCATTAATTAGCGTGGCGATCAATTCCGCCTGCCGCTTGGTTACCTCGTCAGCGGCCTGCTGGTCCGTCATGCCACCCTGCTTCAGTGACTCAATCCGCTCTTTGGTTTCACGCCTGAGCATTGAAAGCGTGAGCACATCGTCATTGATCTGAGCAATGACCTCGTCAACAACGCGCAGCTCGCCTTCCTGGGCAGTAGCTGAAGGAGGAATAAGCACGAATAGAAATGCGCAGGCGATTGCGAGGGATAAAAATTTGTACTTCACGAAATACTCCTAAATGTTTTGTTTAATATCAGTGAAAACCGGCCGATAGTGGTGGCCGACAATGTTTCGGGGATGGCCGTCATTAGCGGCGTAGATTTGACCATAAAGATACCGTATCTAACAACCGGAACGCCCCGCCGTCTCTTACATTGCCAATTGTCGATTTCCAATTGCCAATTGGTTTTTCACGAAACACCCACTCGGCATTTGGCAATCGGCAATGCTTCAACCCATCCGCTACCGCGAGGTGGTACTGACTTCATGACCTACCTCTAATTGGTCCTGACCTCATATCGGAGCTCCGTCAATACCCCGCGTACGACATCCAACACGTTGTCTTGTTCGTCTTCGATTAGACCCATTCGCAAAACGCCCGTGGGGGTGAAACCCCGTCCTTCACGATTGCCGACGAATTGCGCCAATTTCTCCGGTGAAATGCGGGCCTTTTCAGTAAACTTTAGCGCCACGCCGTCGGCTGTTTTGTCTATGGACAGAACGCCAATTTCTTCCGCGAGTCGTCTCAGGAGCGCATAGCCAAAGAGTTGTTCGACTGACTCCGGTAGACGCCCATACCGGTCGCGAGTCTCCTGTCGAATGCTTGCCAATGCTTCTTCATCGCGGGCCGAAGAAACTCGCTTGTACGTCCGCAGCCGTTGGCCCATGTCGCTGATGTATTCATCCGGGATAGCGACATCGACGCCGAGATTGATCGTGACACTCGTTTCATCCTCAACCGCTTCACCGCGCAACTCGGCGACGGTACGTTCAAGCATCTGGGTGTAAAGATCGAATCCGAGCGCATCCATGTGCCCCGATTGCTGGCCGCCGAGAAGATTTCCTGCCCCCCGCAGTTCGAGATCCAATGCGGCAATACGAAAGCCGGCCCCCAGGTCTGAAAACTCCCGAATGGCGGCCAATCGTCGCTTGGCAATCGGCGTCAGCTCCTGTTCGCCCGGAATCAACAGATATGCGTAAGCCCGGCGATTCGAGCGACCCACACGCCCGCGCAATTGATAGAGTTGAGAAAGACCGTATTGATCGGCGCGATTTATGATGATCGTGTTTGCGCGAGGGATGTCTATCCCATTCTCGATGATGGTAGTTGCCACCAGGACATCGTGTTTATGCTCAATAAAATCGAGCATTACCTTCTCCATCTCTTTCTCATTCATCTGCCCATGCCCGACCACCAGTCGCGCTTGGGGCACCAGTCGCTGGACGAGCGCCGCAATGGTATCGATAGTTTCAACGCGGTTGTGTATTAAGAACACCTGGCCACCACGTCCCAGCTCGAGCTCAATAGCAGACTTAATGACGTTTTCCGAAAACTGGACAACCTGAGTTTGAATCGCCAGCCGGTCGCGCGGCGGGGTCTCGATCAGAGACATATCTCGCAGCCCGCTCAGGGACATGTTTAGCGTGCGTGGGATTGGAGTTGCCGAAAGCGTCAGCACATCGACCTTTTTCTTTATGTGCTTCAGACGTTCCTTGTGGGCTACTCCGAAACGCTGCTCCTCGTCGACCACCACGAGGCCCAGTTCTTTGAACCGCACATCCTTTGAAAGCAGCCGGTGAGTTCCGATCACGACGTCGACTTCTCCCGACTCCACTCGCTTGGCAATCTCCTTCTGCTCTTTCGTATTGCGGAACCGTGAGAGCAGTTCAACCTTGACTGGAAACGGCGCGAAGCGACTGCGAAAAGTGTCATAGTGTTGATAAGCAAGCACGGTCGTTGGGGTCAGCACTGCCGTCTGCTTTCCTTCCATCACCGCTTTGAAAGCGGCGCGCATTGCCACTTCCGTTTTGCCATAACCGACGTCGCCGCATAAGAGACGGTCCATCGGTGTCGGCTCTTCCATGTCATGCTTCACGTCTTCAATCGCTGTTTCCTGATCGGGAGTCAAAACGTATTCAAAGCCGTCTTCAAACTCGCGCTGCCATGGCGTGTCGGCCGCAAATGCAAAACCACCTACTAGTTTTCGCTCGGCATACAAACGCAGAAGCTCGTCGGCCATGTCGCGCATGGCGCGCTTGGCCTTCGCCTTTGTTTTCTGCCATCCGATTCCGCCAAGGCGATCGAGCGTCGGCTGCGCACCCTCGCCGCTTGAGTAACGTTGGACCAGGTCGAGGCGTTCCACCGGCACATATAGCTTTGCATCCTCGGCGTAATAGAGCAGCATGAACTCGCCGCTACGCTCGCCCAAATCGAGTGTCTGCAACCCACCAAAACGAGCAATGCCGTGGTCCACGTGGACCACATAATCACCGGGCCGGAGGTCGCGAAAGTCTGAAAGAAACGCTGCGGTCTTTGATTTCTTTTTCCTTCCTCCTGCTGCCTGCCTCCGGCCGTCTGGTCCAGTGGTGCGACGTTCCAGCGCCTGAGAACTGGCTTCGTCAAACAAATCCGCTTCGACGTGGGTCAAGAGTCGAGCAGCCGGCATTTCAAATCCGGCGCTCAGACGGCCCACAGTCACAATCGTTTGCGCAACAGCGCTCGATTCCGATGGTTCTTCGACTACCGCGAGTCTAGCTTCGATCCCGTACTCCGCAAGGATCTCCGCAACTCTTTCGGCGACGCCCAGGCTCGGCATAACGAAGAGCGTGGTGGTCCCATGGTTATGAGCACGAACTAAATCCTCGGCCAGACTCGCAAGCCTCCCGTGATACTTGAGAACGGATGGTGTTTTCCACTCGACCTCCGGCGCCGGCGCCGCGGTGGGAAACAGGAAGAGCGGCGTGCGCACGTTGCGGGCCCGACCCAGTTGGACCTTTGGCGCTTCGGCATCCAGGGCGATCTCCTGATCGAAGTCCGCGGCCGCACGACCTAGTATGCGAAGCTCGATTCTCTGTTTCTCGTCGAGTTTCGCGCGAAGCTCTTCAGGCGAGAGATACAGCTCTTCAGGTTTCAGGGCGATGTCGTCGGCCGCATCGGTCTCGGCGAAACGATCGGTCAGCGTTTGATAAACTTCACCAAGATACGCCTCGACGGACGTTGGTTCATCAACGATGAGGACAGCATCTTTCAAGTAATCAAAAACGCTGCTGTTGCGGTCGCGAAGGATCGTCATCAACCATTCCCACCCGCCAAAGCTTTCTCCTTCATCTGCAAACTCGGTGCGGTCGCGCAGCGCCCGAGCGTAACGAATCTCGTTCCAACGCTCACGAGCGATAATGGCCCAGTCAGCGAAGTCCTGACTCCGCACCACTAGTTCACGCATCGGAACAACTTCGATTTCCTTGAATTGACTGGTGGAAAGCTGCGTCTCAGGATCGAACCCGCGGATCGAGTCAATCTCGTCACCGAAGAATTCGATACGCACTGGACCGTCCTGACCCGGTGACCACAGATCGAGTATTCCACCTCGCATCGAAAACTCGCCGACTGCTCCTACCGGATCTTCGCGTACGTATCCGGCAGCCACGAGTCGATCAACAAGTCCCTCCGGCGACTGTGTATCGCCACGCTCGAGAAAAGCTCCGGCGTCCTTGATCTCTTCGGGAGTTACGGTGCGCCGCGCTAAGGCACGCGCAGTGAGTAAAACGAAGTCCTGAGAGTGGTTCGCCAGACGCCACAAAGCCAGGGCCCTCCGCTCGAGTGTCTCGGGATGGGGTGATGAGCCGGCGTAAGGATCGCTTTCCGATGCGGGTAGAATCAGAACTTCTTTCTCGCAATGCATCTTGCCGGCGAGTGCGCAATACCAGAAGCGCAGGTCGCCTTCCCATGGTTCAAGATCGCGGTTTGATTGCGTGACAATCGCGAACAGACGTCCCGTTTCACGCTGAAGCGCCGCTAGCGCAAGGGCGCGTGCGGAGCCGGCCACCAAACCGCTGATCGAAATCACCCGCGCCCCGCGGTTGACTTCATCAACCACGCGCTTAAATTCAGGCGTTTCCGTTACGCGGTTTAGCGCAGCCTGTAATGCATTGTTTTGTTCTAACTTCGTATCCATTTTCCGAATAGCACCAAAGGTGCGAAATGTTTTAGACAGGGGCAAGCGCGAAGCGCGTCGCTCCTGGAAAACGAAACTCTCTCAGAGGAAGCGCTGAAGGCGCGGAATAAAGCTCGATAGCTCACAATTCATTTCGCCCCTTCAGGGCTCGATTCTTTTGGCTCCATGGTCCAGGGACGACGCGCTGAGCGCTTGCCCCTGGCTATTACATCTCGCGCCTTCAGCGCTTCTTTCCACCCTCTTCTGACTTCGCACTTTTCATTCGCTCAATAATCGTGCTGGTGGACGCGCCTTCGACAAACGGCAAAGACACGACGCTTCCGCCGGCAGCTTCAACTTCCTCACGCCCGTGTATTTCATCAAGCTGATAGTCTCCGCCCTTCACCAGCACGTCGGGGAGAAGTTTTGTAATCAACGAACGCGGTGAGATGTCGTCAAAAACAGTTACGTAAGTAACTGCACGCAGCGCGGCCAAAATCTCGGCCCGCTCGTTTTCGTTTACGATCGGCCGATTGTCCCCCTTCAACTGACGCACCGTTCTGTCGCTATTTATTGCAACTACTAAGGCGTCGCCGAGCTTCTTAGCGGCCGCCAGATAACGGACGTGTCCAATATGTAAAAGGTCAAAAACGCCATTGGTAAAAACCACGCTTCTGCCGTCGGCGCGCAGACCATGGCGAACTCCGAGCAGTTTGTCCGGGCTCAGAATCTTTTCTTTCATCAATTGAGGACAATCTACCACGATGAGCATTTGTTGGCGAAAAGGTTGGGAGCTTAAAGTCGCGAAGTGTGGCTGTGGAGTCCGAGCTGAGCCAACACAGTCTGGCCCCAGTGCGCCAAGAAAAAGTAGGTAACTCAAGCAGCCCGCGGTAAGCGGAACTTAGGTTTCGGGAGCAACAGGTCTAAGCGAG
>DASQKG010000382.1:0-12585 GCA_035630655.1 Pyrinomonadaceae bacterium | reverse complement strand
AGACCCAAAAAGCAATAGGCCGATCGCCAATTGCGGTCAGGGAAGTTTTGAAAATTGGGGAAGAGTTGGAGGCCGGCACTGCCAACATCCGCGAGATTGTGATTTTCTCAGAGCAGGCTGAACTCAGCGGCGATGAAGATAAGGCTGAGGAATACAAGGTTTGGACCATCGAGGGTATTCAGAATATCTGCAAGCTTTTTAAGCAGGGCCTGAAAGAATGGGAGAAACTCCGCATTGAGCAAAAGGCAGTGCGCGGCAAGAAGAGTAAAAAAGTGATGCGGCTGCGGCGGAAGGTGGCGCGCATCCGTTTGGAAATCGCCCAGGAAATCGGACGGTTAAGCGTCACTGAGCGGGCGCGCCAACGGTTAATCGGTTCGATCAGAGTAGTCCAGAAGGAAGTACGCGACGGTGAACGCGAGATCGAGAGTTTCACCGAAAAGTTAAACCGTAAGCGAATCAAGATTGAGGATCATAAGGAATTCAGACGCCGCGTCTCGGCGGCGAAGAAACGCTTGCTGCAAATCGAAGTTGATCAACACATAAGTCCGGTTGAGATCAAACGTTCCTTGCAGGCAATTGTTGTTGGCGAACAGCAAACGGGTCAGGCCAAGCGCGAGTTAGTCGAAGCCAACCTGCGATTGGTTGTCTCAATTGCCAAGAAGTATACGAACCGAGGTTTGCAGTTTCTGGATTTGATCCAGGAAGGCAATATCGGTTTGATGAAAGCAGTAGACAAGTTTGAATGGCGCCGCGGATATAAGTTTTCTACTTACGCGACCTGGTGGATTCGCCAGGCAATTACAAGGGCCATCGCGGACCAGGCGCGCACGATTCGGATTCCGGTGCACATGATCGAGACCATCAACAAGCTTATTCGAACTTCGCGAGCGTTGGTGCAGGAGCTGGGTCGGGAGCCCACCAGTGAAGAAATCGCAGGAAAAATGGACATACCTGTCGCGAAGGTTCGAAAGGTTCTAAAGATTGCACAAGAACCTATCTCGCTGGAGACGCCGATCGGAGAAGAAGAGGATTCACATCTAGGCGATTTCATCGAAGACAAGTCAATCCTAAACCCGGCCGATGCCGTAGTGGCTTCCAATCTTAGGGAAATTACCGACGAGGTGCTGGCCACCTTAACTCCTCGCGAAGAGAAGGTCATCAAGATGCGTTTTGGGTTGGGTACTACGGGGTCGGAGCACACGCTCGAAGAAGTTGGCCAACATTTCGCAGTTACTCGGGAGCGCATCAGGCAGATTGAAGCTAAGGCGCTTCGCAAGTTGCGTCATCCATCACGGTCTCGAAAGTTGAAAGCGTTCCTGGATAATACTCAGCACTGAGTGTCGAGGGTAAAGCAAACTGTTAAGTTTGCCTGGAACTGTTAACACGTTCTTCAGACCAACCTAAGCTAACAATTTGTTTTACACTCTACTTACTTCAAGAGGAAGTCGGTACTCTTCACGGTGTGATCAAAATTATATAGGTAGGTGTAGCCTGGAAACTGTATAGGCTGCGAGTACTGTGCTCTGACTTCTATACGTTTATCTTGAACAGCCGAAGTGATCTCAAGGTCAGTGGGAATGTTGTAATCCGGCGCGCTCTTGTCGAGTTGTTCCTTTACCCAGGTCGGTGGATGACCCAGACCCACAGCTGCATTCGCTTTCTGTTGCATCAAATCCTTAAAGAGATAAGCGTTATACGCGACGGGTACGTATAGATATCCCGCATAGGCTACGGCCGCAATCACGACCACGACAACCAAGAACTTTAGTCGCGCACTTCCTCGTTCAGATTTTATTTGCATTGAGTCCATTCCAGTTTCGTAGCTTTTCTCAGGATTTCCTTAACGCCTCGCGCAGGGACTGTTTCAACAAGCGCCGACTGATTTCTTTTCCATCTACCAATCGCGGAAGACCTATGCGCTCAAGGAGAACCCATTGCACATCACCTGAAGATCGTTTCTTGTCTCGAGCGATGGCCGTGATTATTGTGTCTGCCTCCAGATTCTCCGCGGAAGGCAGGGGACCGCACAAGTGAACGCCCTCGCGTAGCAATTCTAACTCTGATTTATCCAGCAGTCCCAGGTTTTTCGACAATGCTCCAGCTGCGAGCATACCGTGGCCCACGGCTTCACCATGGCGAAATCGACGGTAGTTAGTAATAGCTTCGAGACCGTGGCCTATTGTGTGGCCGAAGTTCAATATTTTACGGCTGCGATGATCGGTTCGGGTCAAATCTTCGCGTTCGTCGGCGGCTACGATTGCGGCTTTGAAGGAGACTTGTGCGGCGATGAGCTCTGATAATCGTGAAGATATCAAATCTTCTTTGGAATGCATTCCCTGGAGAAAATCTGTTGTCTGCTGAAAGAGTTTTCGGCTGGCAACAGCCCCTTGCTTAACAGTCTCGAACCAGCCAGCAGCGAGTTCTCGTGTGGGCAGTGTCGTCAGCGTTTCAAGGTCAATGATAACCGCGCGTGGTTGGTGAAAGCTGCCGATCAAATTCTTCCCGCCGGGCATGTTTACGCCAGTCTTCCCGCCCACGGATGAATCAACTTGTGCTAGCAGGGTCGTAGGAATTTGGATGAAAGGGATGCCTCGCAAATAAACAGCAGCTGCGAAACCTGCCAGGTCGCCAACCACCCCGCCGCCCAAAGCAATTACGCCATCGTTCCGATCAAGATTGATTTCATTAAGAAAAAGGAGTGCTTTTTGAGTTGTACGGATCGATTTGAAGCGCTCACCATCGCCCATTAACCAATGTGAGACGGAAAAACCGGTCTCCGACAGGCTCTCTATTACTTGTGGGCCATACAAGGAGAACACGGTCTTATTTGAGAAGACCGCTACTCGCATGGCCCGCCTACCCAAGCTTTCACGCGTTAACTCCCCAGTGCGCGAGAGCAGTCCGCGGCCAAGGCTTATCTTGTATTTGAACGCTCTCGAAGGTGTGCGAACTTGCAGACTTGTCAACGACCATTCCCTCTGTGACCCAACTTTGTTACGCAGCCAGTGTACTTAAATTAATGTGGAAACGAGCAACAGTCTATCCTAGCTCATCTGATGGGCTTACTTGCGCGATTTGTTGGCAGGGAAATTCTAGAAGGTGCACAAAAAAAGCGAATGGGCGCGACAAACGTGGGAGTACGTCGCGCCCATTCATATTCGTGGTCACTGTCCTCACCCCAGCAACCACTTGAGACGGAGGATTCACCAACCGTCTCTCTTGCCCCACAATATACATCGCAAGCTGCATGCCCCGCAAGAGAGTTCATGTTAAAGAATTTGAGACGATGCGTTTCTCTAGTCTCTCCTCGTCACGACGGATTAGCACTCAAAAACAAAGCTAACTTAAAAACAAATAGGGTGTAATTGTTTCAGGTTTCGGCGTAAAATTTCTACTTCAAAACAGGCCTAGCTGCCGAGTGTTTTCCTAATGACGGTCGCGAGTTCATCAGCATGTTTTTCAATCTCGTCCTGGCGCTCGCCTTCGAGCATTACGCGCGCCAACGATTCAGTACCTGAGTAACGCAACAATAGTCGCCCTCGAGTGCCTAGCTCCGCTTCAATGTTATCTGCAGCGTTTTGAATTTCCTGAATTTCAGCAAACGGCTTTTTGACAGCGACCTCGACGTTAACGAGTATTTGTGGAAAGTTTTTGAATCCGGCAGTGAGTTCCAGAAGCGTCCGGTTCTCTTCCATCATGGCGCGCAACAGGCATAGCGTTGTGATCATTCCGTCTCCAGCGAGACTTAGCCTGGGAAAAATGATGTGGCCCGATTGCTCACCGCCCAGGGTTGCACCTGATCGCAGAAGTTCCTCGAGTACGTACTTGTCCCCAACGTCTGTGCGAATCAATTCAATTCCTTCAGACTTAAAGGCGATTTCCAGTCCAATGTTGCTCATCACCGTCGCGACAACTGTGTCGTGATGCAATTGACCTTTAGACTTCAGGTATTTCCCAAGCACCCATAGAGTGGCATCGCCATTCACCAGATGACCCCCGGAATCAACAAACAAGGAGCGGTCGGCATCTCCGTCGAAGGCGACCCCCAGATCTGCCTTCTGTTGGCGCACAGCGTCCTGAAGGCTCTCCATGTGCAGCGAACCTGAGCCGAGATTTATGTTTCTTCCATCAGGGGTGTCATTGATGGACGTTACCGAGGCGCCGAGCCGCTCAAATAATCGGGCAGCGACGTTGAATGATGCGCCATTTGCGCAGTCAACGATGAGACGAACGTCGCGTAATGAGAGGTCATGGCCGATTTTACCCGCCAAGAAATCAAGATATCGCTCCCTTAGTGAGTCGGCTTGGTCATTAGTAACTGGTGCCGTGTTTGAAGAATCCAACCCATGCGAAGGTTGAGCCTCTTGTGCCAACACATCTTGTTCAATCAGACGCTCCGTGTCTTCGTCCAGTTTACGTCCAGAAGGCGCAAAAACTTTGATGCCGTTGTCTTTGTAGGGATTGTGAGAAGCACTTATGACGACGCCGGCATCCGCCGGTATTGTTCTGGCGAGGAAAGCAACTCCCGGCGTTGTGATGATGCCCGCTGATGTCGATTGAGCCCCAGTCTGAGTAATACCTCTTGCCAGTGCTTTCTCAATCCATTCACCAGACTCACGAGTGTCTCTGCCGACAACGATCACCGGCGCGCGTCCAAGTTTGTTTCGAAGGTGAATCGCCAGCGACCCACCAATTATTTCAACGGTCTGCGCGTCGAGCGGGAACACTCCGGCTTCGCCGCGTATTCCATCCGTGCCAAAGAGTTTCGTCATCTGTAGTTTTCAACTTAGAAGGGAACCGCAACTATCGGTGATATTGACGACGGGCCAGGTAAGGATATCGTTCGCCATTAAGAAGAGTAAGACGAGTATCGTTTCGCTTCTTCTCCACAACCTCGACGCGGATATCAACGGTTGGATCCAGAATCTCGATCTTTGGATCGGGAACGCTCACAGCAACGCCGGCAAGCGTAAACGTCTCTGTTTTATCGTCAACCCACACTGTTTCAGTCAGCGCTTTTCGGACGGCGTTCATACGATCGGAAGGGCCACGTAATCTCACGTTGGACGGACTGGTGCTGACACTTTTCACTTCATAGCTCTCCGGCAACTTGCCTTCAAACTTGACCTCCACCTCAACCTGCTTTTCAACCACCGGCTCCAATCGAATGCTCGTAGTGGAGGGCCGGAAGCCTTGAATTGTGACTCCAGTGGGAAGTGCCATTTGCGCTCGATCAGTCAACCGGACGACTCGTTCTCCGGGTCGTTGATCTGTAATGTCTATTGTGGCCGCGAGTCGTGGTTCCATCTCGGCAAGTTTCGCCGGACTCCCCGTGAGAATAACTTCCACGCTATCAGGGGGATCGTTGCTGATTTCCATGCCCGAAGGGCGGAGAAAATTTAGTTGCACGCCGTACCGCTGCGTAACCGGTGTGTTTTGACCAGTGACCGCCATCCACAGAACCACTGTTACCGCCAGGGCAAGAAGCTTGAGGCCCCAGTCTTCAAACAGGATCCTGCGCAACCATCGCTCCGGTGATGACGGAGTTCGACGGACCGGGGTGGTCTCTTCATCTTCGATGTCCTGGAAAGGCATTCTTAGTTCTTCTAATTCAGTTGGAGCTTCAACCTTCGAAAGCTGTTAGATAGATGCGACTTCTTCTGTCTCTGCGTCTGGTTCGTCCAGTTTTTCCGGCTGTTTAGGTTTCTCACGTTTGCGCGGAACCTCAAGAGCTTCGGTGATTGCCGCGCGAAGCTTAGGTGCATCCAAACCTCGCTTTATCTCGCCGCGTTGCACTACGGAGATTAGGCCTGACTCTTCAGAAACCACGACCGCGACTGCATCCGTGTCTTCCGTAACGCCCAGCGCGGCGCGATGTCGGGTGCCAAGGTCTCTGGAAAGACGTGGATTCAAAGTCAGCGGAAGAAAACACGAAGCGGCCGCAACGCGATGCCCTCGCACCACGACAGCACCATCATGAAGCGGTGACTCTGGGTTGAAGATACTAATCAACAGGTCGTAGCTGAGCTCCGCGTCCAACTTCACTCCGCCATCGATTATGTTCTTGAGTCCAATATTGCGTTCGATGACGATCAGCGCGCCCGTCTTAGTAGAAGACAGTGTCGTAGCCGCGAGAATCACTTCGTCATAGACCCCCTCTCCAAACTGGCCGAGGTGCCTGCGCGTAAAGGGCATGCGAAAGCGATTGCCAAACGTGATCAGGGCCTGACGGATCTCGTTTTGAAAGAGCACGATGATGGCGACGCCGATATAAAGCAGCGCACCACGGAGTATGAATTCCAATGTGGCCAGGTTTCGTTGGGCGGCAAACCAGTAAAGGAGGGCGAAAACCCCGATCGCGGCGGCCATGGGAGCGGCGCGAGTTCCACGAACGAGTTTCAAAACTGCATACACAAGCAAGAAGACCAGTATCAGGTCCGCGATGTTTCGCGGCTCACTAAGCCTTCCCAGATACTCCGTGTATGGCAGTAGTAACAACATTTCTCAGGTTAAAAGCTCGAATTGGCGATTTTCGATTCAGAGGCTGCAATTTAGTTTCACCAAACGGTATTCGGAAAATCCCTGGCTCGCTTCCAGCCAATTTGCTCTACCTCTTGCTTACAATTCCGGCCAGACTTGCGGTCTCAAACGACCGCTATCCTGTCCTAACCCGTCAATTAGTTGGAAATGAAAGCTCCGTTGGGATTATCGCGAAAAAGTGCGGCGGAGGCAATGGTTGTGGTGCAGGGGATCAGGGTTGTTTCGATTTCGAAAGTTTCCTGATCTTTCCGCTCTGAAGAAAGCCGACGAGTTCTCCGTGGCCATTGATCACGGCAAGGGAGCCGACGCCGTTTGTTTTCATCAACTCCCGGGCGGATTCATGCGTGGTAGATGACTCGACAAAGAGACCCGGATGGATCGCGTGCATGACACTGCGAACAGTGGTTGCGGCCCAACGCTCGCGAGGAAGCGACTTTAAATCCTCGAGCGACAGGATTCCATGAAGACGTCCTTTGACCGCCACGGGAAAACTAGTCTGGCGGTGCAGAGGAAGAATTTCATCGACGAGTCTGGTAACCGTGAGGGCAGGATCGAGAGCGACCGACGGCGACATTACGTCGCTAACGGAGATCAACCTGGCTCCCTGCGCGCCTTTAACTACCTTTGCTGCAGCATCAAGCAGGAACAGTCCCACCACGATGGACCATCCGCCCATGAAGTAGGGCTGGGTAGGTCGCCAGTTAGGCGCAATCATGATGTAGATTCCAAAAAGAATCAGGACGCCACCTATCAGCACACCGCATATCCCTGCCTTACGGGTTGCGTCTCGCATGTTGCCGCTGCGGCGCCACAGCATTGCGCGTAAAACTCGACCTCCATCAAGCGGGTAACCGGGAAATAAATTGAACAGTGCCAACAGGATGTTCCCCGAACCTATCAAAAAGAAAACTACCACTGTGCCGACGTAACCTTGCGAGGCCGCAAATCGCGCAGCGCCAAACGACAGCAGGCCAAACAAGAAACTGGCCGCTGGTCCAGCAACGGCAATGCGAAACTCTGCTCGAGGGTTTTGCGGTTCCGTTCTCAACCGGGCCAAGCCGCCAAACGGATGCAGCACAATTTCTTCAATTTCGATGCCTTCGGCACGGGCCATCAAAGCATGCGAAAGCTCGTGCCCGAAGACTGAGAGGAAAAGGCCGGCAGTTGTAATAGCGCCAAGGATCCATGCGGTGACGGGATCGAGCGGTGGCAAGTTGACGTTCGCGAGGATATTGCTGTGACTGTAAAGATTGCTGGCGATTAGCCATACACTCAGTGCGAACACTGCAAACCAACGATAGTCAATGCGCACGGGAATGCCGTAAACCCGGGCAATGGTTAATTGGCGTTTGAATAACTGGAAAAAACCCATGGCCTTGCTGAAGGTGTCGAAAGGTGTAGGGAATTTGGTTGCCGGCGCCTTGGGCGTTGCCAGGTAGTCACAACGCACCGCTGGAGCGTTGCCAATCCACTTCCCATAACACCACCGGCTGTTCACGATTTTTTACTGTAATCGGCTCGCGCGGCTTGAGCCTATAACGACTACGAGCTGCTTGCGCGGTGGCATCGCTCACAAGGATCTCACCGCCCTGGGCATTTGATTCCAGACGCGACGCGGTATTCACAGTGTCGCCGATTGCCGTGTACTCGGAGCGGCGCTCCGACCCTATGTAACCTACTGTCGCTTCGCCCGTATGCAGCCCCACCCCAACCCTGATTTCTGACAGCCCTTCCTGTTGCAACTCGAGGTTGATGCCAAGAATCCTTCGTTGCATGGCCACGGCGGCGTTGAGGGCGTTTGAGGCATCCTCGGGAGTCGTGGTTGGGGCGCCGAAGAGAGCCATTAACCCGTCACCGAGATACTTATCCAGTGTGCCGCCGTGCGCAAAAATGATGTCGGTCATGGCGGAAAAATAGCGGTTAAGCAAACTGACGATCTTCTCTGGTTGTGCGCGTTCGGCGAGCGTGGTGAATCCACGAATATCAGCGAAAAGAACGGTGATCGTCTGGTTAACTCCACCGAGCCGGAACGACTCGGGGTTCTCGAGCATCTGTTTCACCACGTATTCCGGTAAGAAGCGACTGTAGTTTGCTCGTGCCACTTCTTCGCGGGCAAGACGCTGGTGTGCGCGCGCGTTTTCAACAGCAATCGCCGTTTGCGCCGCCACCGCGCTGATCAGCTCCAGATCGTCCGGTTTGAAAGAAGCGAACGGGTCCAATCGATCGGCGTAAATTGCGCCGTGAACTCTCGACTCGCCAACCAGGGGAGCGCAGATTGTTGAACGGACTCCCTGCGAAACAATCGAATCGACGCCGGCAAACTGTTCGTCTGAAGCAGCGTCCTGCGAAAGCAACGCCACTCGATCCTTCATGACTTTTCTGGTGATCGTGCGGCCTATCGTTAGTTTGCGCGCGTGATTGGTGAGACTCTCATCGCGTGCACGGGTCGCTATCGGATTCAACTTCACATCTTCCGGATTCTCCAGTCCGGTACCTTCGGCTAGCAGTGCCACAACTCGGTCCGCCGGAGTCGAACGAAAGATGATGTCGGTTGCTTTAGCGAAGATGGCGTCGAGATCAAACACCGAGCCAAGCGTTTTGCTCATCTCGTAAAGCGCCGTCAGTATGTTTGCCTTCTTTTGTAATGCTTCGAGCACTTTGTCTCGTGCCGGCGAGCTGACGGCCGAATCGGCAGGTTTCCCGTGCAGCACTGTCGACATCACGTCGTTGGCCGAGATTAGCAGTTGAGTATGGCCCAAAGGCTTGTCGTCGTAACGAACGTCTGTGGTCCGTTCTTCAGGCTGTTGTTCAAATCGCAGTGTGCTGGCGCCGATGGTGACCCGATCCCCGTTGGTCAAAGAGTATTCCGTTTGAGGGCCGCCATTAACGAAAACTTTATTTGCGCTCCGTCGAAGTTGACCATTTATCACAGCGCCATCAACGAGCGTAAACCCACCATCGTCGGAAGTATTGATGTGTGCGTGGTAGCGGGAAGCCCGCGGATCATCGATCACGACGGTATTATCGGGTGCGCGGCCGATCGTGCACTTAGCCATGGGCACAAGATTATGCTGCCATTGCCGGCCGCTCGCATCGGTGATTTTGAGAAGTGCCATGATGAATAGATCGTTTTTGGAGCTGTCGAGAGAAGTTATTCCTCGTCTGGAAGCTCTACGTAGATACCGCAGAAACGACGGTTGAATTATCCATTTCGATCCTAGCAGCATGGTTAATGGGTGACAACTGCATATGTTGAGGATTGCTGGTGCGGGCGAGGACGGACTAGCTAACCAGTCAAGATTCAGTTTCGGTTGCGTGAGGTGGATTAGGCGCTAGTCAATCATTTGTGGTCTCCGACGATATTGATGGAGACAATGAGACCGGGATTAAGTATTATCTGGCTCTCCCGAGGAATTCAGGAATTAAGGGTTGCCCTTATGACCCTCACTCGCTTCGTCATTGTTTTGGTGATCAGCTTTGGTTGTGGGGTTCTGCATTCCCTCAGCGGCCAAACAGTTTCACCCAATGCATCCCAAACCAGGTCAATCAAAAAAGTTCCAGGTGCAACAGTATCTGGACGCGTAACCGTACAGGGAAAAGGAAAAGGCGGAGTGTTTGTAGGGATTCGTCCCGCCGAATTTGGTCCTCAAACGGCTCCGGCAGTGAAGGCCGTCACAGACGCTGACGGCATTTACCACCTCACCGATGTCCCGCCGGGAAGCTATCAGATTCTTCCTATGGCGCCGGCTTATGTGGTCACCGACTACACCGCGTTTGGAGGCCAGGGCAAGGGTCTGATATTGAGCGAAGGTGAGCGAGTCGACGGAATTGATTTTTCGATTGTTCGCGGCGCGGTCGTGACCGGCAAAGTTACGCAATCGGACGGCAAACCTGTTATTGACGAACCAGTATATCTTGTCGCAGCGGTGCAAAATAATCAGCGTGGGCCGCGATTCACAGACCCGTCAAGGTTTATGACCGACGATCGTGGCGTGTATCGCATGTATGGGATAACTCCCGGGCGTTACAAGATCTCAGTCGGAGCGTCGGAAGAAACCTTCGCTCCGAACCGCAACCGTCCTTCCTTTGTTCGCGTTTTTTATCCAAGTGTAACTAGTTTTGACGAAGCCAAAGTCGTTGAACTCAGTGAGGGTTCAGAGGCCACGAATATCGATATCACCGTGGGACAGTCTCTGCAGAACTTTGCTGCGAGCGGAGTTGTGCTCGACGGTGAAACGAATCAGCCAGCTCCCAATGTGCGACTTGGGCTCCAAAAGATCCTGGAGAATAATCAGTCTTTTATGGGAGCGTCGGCGCTTTCAAATGAACGAGGGGAGTTTCGTTTAGAAAACATCACACCCGGAACGTATTCGCTTACGATGATGCCGCGACCTGATAGCGAAATTCGCATCGATCCCCTGCGTATTGAAGTGGTGGACCAGGATGTAAGCGGTCTAAATGTCAAAACCTTAAAAGGAGCAGCGTTGTCGGGGTTTGTAGTTCTGGAAGGGAATCAGAGCAAGGAGGCGTACGCTCGACTAGCGAAACTGGGGATCTTCGCATCTGTGCGCTCCGGCGATGGGCCCTTTCTAGGAGGAGGAGGAAGGGTTGCGACAATCGGAGCCGATGGTAGTTTTCGCCTGGGAGGTCTTGCGGCTGGTACGGCAAACTTCGGGCTCAGTTCTCCCACGTCGGGATCACAGTCCGGATTTATGATTTCAAGAATTGAACGAGAGGGCGTGGTCCAACCTCGCTCCGGGATGGAGATAAAAGCGGGTGAACAAATTACTGGGGTGAGGATCGTGATCACTTACGGCAATGGGATAGTTCGCGGTTCAGTCAAGTTGGATACTGGACCACTCCCAGCGGGAATTCAGTTAATGGTGCGATTAATCAAGACCGGGGACACTTTGCATGGAATCCGTCCTCAAAACATTGACGCGCGCGGGTACTTCGTTTTCGAGGGCGTGCCGGCAGGTACCTATGAAGTGAACCTCATGGGTTCCATTCCGCAGTTGCGAGGCCGGCAACCTGCTGTGAAGCAATCTGTGACAGTGACTGATGGCGCGACAACGGAGGTGCAGTTAGTTATCAACACAGAACCAGATACGCCGCCGACACCTTGAGACGGCAACTTGAGCTATGTCTATCCGCAATCACGATTACTCTCGTTTACTGCCGGTGCTTCTTGCGCTCCTTTGCGTGACCACAATTAGGGCCGTCGCACAGGCCCAACGTGATGAAACTCCAACTCCAACGACCACTGGGGCGATAACCGGACGTGTTGTGAATGAAAATGGCCAGCCTCTGCCAAACGTTTCAGTTTCACTTCGCGGTTCGCAGCCTTTATTTCAACCACGCACGACAACCACCGACAATGAGGGAAACTTTCAAGTTCTCGGTCTTGACCCCGTCTTGTATGGGATTTTTGCTTTCACGCCTGCCTACATTACTCCGCCGCGCGATCCTGACAGTCCGCCTAACTATTATCGAATAGGCGATTCAGTGACGATAAACCTGGTAAAGGGCGGAGTTATCACGGGCTCAGTCCAGTCAGCGAATGGCGAACCTGTCGTTCAAGTTGCGGTGCGCGCGGTGATGATTCGTGACGCAAACAACCAAGCGCCGCGATACACAGCATTCCAGATGCAAAAGGCAACGGACGACCGAGGAATCTACAGGCTTTATGGTTTGCCGGCGGGTACCTATGTGGTCTCGAGCGGAGGCCGCGGAGGGTTTAACTCATTCTTCGACCCTTATGATTCAGACGCTCCAACCTATGCGCCTTCTTCGCCACGAGACACAGCGGCGGAAATCACGATAAGAGCGGGCGAAGAGGTGAGCGGCGTTGATATCCGCTATCGCGGAGAACCTGGGCGCACGGTCAGCGGCTTTGTAAGCGGCTCACTCGACCCCAACTCAACTTTCTCAAGCAACATTGCCCTGGTTCAGATTATCAACGGAGTGCCTATGTCGAGCGGCTTCACGTTTCAACCACCGGGCGGCAAGGGCTATGCATTCTACGGAATAGCTGATGGTGATTAT
>DASQKG010000381.1:0-11770 GCA_035630655.1 Pyrinomonadaceae bacterium | reverse complement strand
TTCCGGTGGCGCGGCCTTCATAGCGCCACTCTTTGTAAAGCACCGGGCCACCGCCGGGACTCTTTTGCCCATCGTGTGTATCAACCGCATAACTCAACATCTTTGCCGGGAGGGGCAGATTGAGTGTTCCGAGTTTATTGCCGTCGCGGAAGGCGAGTTTCCAAATATTGCCGGACAGCGCTGCGGTCAACGAATACCGATCGGCCGTTCCCGAAGTGTCGTCTGCAGCGGTTCTTATGGTATTTGCGTTGGGCGCCAAGCGCATCTCACGCATCAACCCAATTTCATGCGCGCTTGGCTTTCGGAAACTGATGCGGTATTCACCCTCGTCTGAGCAACACGCGCACGCCCAAGCCTGAACCGGAAACAGCAACAGGCTCATTAACGACAACGAGACAATCGACAACCACCTTTTGGTTTTCATTCGAGGACTCCCTTCGGGCTTTCAATGTTTGCCGATACTAGACTTAATTTGGAACTCTTGGCTATATGAAAGATAAATGAGTAGTTGAGTTAACTTGTAGGGGTGGCACTCCGTGGTCACCCCCTTGGTTGGGCGACGTTCCTGTGATGCAAACAAGATCGTGGCTAAAGAGGGGGGTGCCCACGGAGTGACACCCCTACAACCTCGCTAACCACGGCCGTGACGGTTTGGACAATTATTTTAAGGCTGTTATTATTCCCGCTCTTCAGACAGGGATCTAAGGCTTCAATCTCAGATCAAAACTCCAAATCTCGGAACATAACTACAGAGGATTATCAGTATGAAACGTATCTCTCTTAGCTTTATCACGCTGCTTCTGTGCGCCTACGTCGTGGCTGCTCAGAAAGTGCCGGTGCAGGAAGTTGTCCTGGACAACGGCATGCGCTTGCTGCTGGTGCCCAGAAAAGGCGACCCCAACGTCGCCGCCGGTTGGGTTGCGCGGGTTGGCTCGGTCAATGAGCGTCCCGGAATCACCGGGTTGTCGCATCTTTTTGAGCACATGATGTTCAAAGGCACGCACGCGATCGGCACCAAAAATATTGAAGAAAATTTAAGACTCATCAAAGAAATGGATCAGGTCCGCGCCGAACTGCGACAGGAACAGCAGGCATTGATTCTCAAAGCGCGTCACGGCGAGATCGCCGACGCCAAGGATCCCAAGTTTCGCTCGGAGCATCACAAGCAGCTGCTTACCAAGTTTGACGACCTGGTCAAGCGCGAAAAAGAGATCATGGTGAAGGATGAGTTTGACCGTGTTTACACTACGGCTGGCGGCTCGGGGATGAACGCGGGTACCAGCAATGACTTCACTGTCTACTTCATTAATGTCCCGGCCAATAAGCTGGAGCTCTGGTTCTGGATGGAGTCAGATCGTCTCCGCAACCCGGTGTTTCGTGAGTTCTATTCCGAACGCGACGTCGTACACGAAGAGCGCCGCCTTCGCACAGAGAGTACGCCGACCGGTAAGTTCAACGAACAATACGACTCGATGTTCTGGCAGTCGTCCCCATACGGCTGGCCGGTTGTCGGCTGGCCCAGCGATCTCGAAGGCATCACGCGCGAAGAGGCGTTGGAATATTTTGCAGTCAACTACGCGCCAAACAATCTGACGGCAGCTCTCGTTGGTGACGTTGATCCTACGCGCGCCGTAGAGCTGGCGAAGAAATACTTTGGAACATTGCCGCGTGGACCGCGTCCACCCGAACCGGTGCGCACGAGTGAAATGCCACAGCTCGCTGAGAAACGAATGGTGGCTTACGCCGAAACCAACCCCCAGGTGCGCGTCCGTTATCACACGGTTGCGGATGGTCACCCCGACGCTTTCGCGCTGGATATCCTCGGCAGTGTGTTAAGCGGACGTACCGGACGACTCTACAAGTCCCTCGTTTTGCAGCAGCAGGTTGCCAACAGCGCCGGCGCCGGGCAGGACTCGCGCAAGTATGAAGGCCTCTTTGAAATCAGTGGGGTTGCCAAGCCAGGTAAAGCTCCTGAGGATGTAGAGCAAGCGCTTTACAAGGAGATCGAGCGCCTTCAGAAAGAGCCGGTTGACGCGAACGAATTACAGAAGGTGAAAAACCAGTATGCCGCGGGCGTATTCCGTAGCATCCAGTCAAACTTTGGTTTGATGGTCCAACTGCTGCTTCGCGACAACAATCGAGGCTGGGACACGATCAACGCGGATCCATCGCGCCATCAGGCCGTCACGCCGGACGATATCCGTCGCGTGGCCAACACTTACTTCAAACCTGAGAATCGTACTATCGCTGTCTATTACACGAAGAAGAAGGCGGAGGGCGAAAAGGAAGATCCCGCGCTTGCCGGCCTAACCGATCAAGAGAAACAGCAGATTAACGGCATGAAGGCCATGCTTGGCCAGGCGAAACCCGAGCAGCTTAGATCGTTTCTCGGACGGATCGAACAGCAGGCTGGTTCAGCCCCTGCCGAAAAACAGAACTTTTACAAGGTGGTCAAAAAGATGCTGGAAGATCGCCTCAAGGAACTCGAAGGAGGTAAGCAGTAACCATGAAGAATAGAAGGACGCTTTCAGCACTTCTGGCTTTTGTTTTGTTAGCACTCTCGCCGGCTGGTCTATTGGCCCAGGCGCAACAACAGATTCCCCCGCACCCGCGTGAACTGAAGTACACCACTCTCAGTTATACCCCGCCAAAGCGTGAGCAGTATCGTCACGTGCTTTCAAACGGGGTGGTTGCATACCTGGTTGAAGATCACGACCTTCCGTTGGTGAATATTTCAACTCTGGTGCGGACCGGGACTTTTCTTGATCCCGCCGGCAAAGAGGGCGTAGCAGCGCTTACCGGTAGTCAGATGCGTGCGGGCGGCACTACCTCGAAAACGGCTGAAGAGTTTGACGAGGCGGCCGATTTTCTGGCGGCCCAAATCAACAGCAACATCGGTGCTCTCCAGGGAAATGCCAATCTCAATTTGCTGGCGAAGGATGTCGACCAGGGGCTTGGGCTTTACTTCGACATGCTCAAGAATCCGCGTTTCCAGGAAGATCGTATCAAGTTGGCCAAGAGTCAGTTACTCCAAAACATGGAACGGCGGAACGACAACACCTCCGGCATAGAGGATCGCGAGTGGAACCGACTGATTTATGGTGCGAGCCACTTCTCCACCAGGCAATCCACGAAGGCTTCAATCGAATCGATCACACGCGAGGATCTCCTGGCGTTTCACCAGAAGTACTATCAGCCAGGCGGATTCATCTTCGCCATTTCCGGCGACTTCAATACCAAAGACATGATCGCCAAGCTCGAAGCTGCAATGAAGGGTTGGCCTGTGAACAAGGCCGTGCCGGAAGTGCCCAAGATGCCGTACACGTCGGTGGCTGGTGTTTATACGGTGAACAAAGCGGATGTGAACCAGGGACGCGTCAGCATTGGACACGTCGGCGCGATGCGCGACAACCCTGATTTCTACGCGCTGTCAATCATGAGCGATATTCTTGGGGGCGGTGGCTTCACTTCGCGCATCACTTCCCGGGTTCGTTCAGATGAAGGCCTGGCCTACAGTGCGGGCAGCAACTATGGGTTCGGAATTTATAATCCCGGCGTCTTCCGCGCTTCGTTCCAGTCGAAGAACCCTACCACCACACAGGCTCTCGAGATTGTGTTGGAAGAGATCAACCGGATGCGCACGACAAAGATCACCGCAGAGGAATTAGAAACTGCGAAGAACTTTCTGATCGAAGTGTTTCCGCGGAACTTCGCCACCGCAGGTCAGGTGGCAGGCGTGTTTGCGCAGGACGAGTTTACGAAGCGACCGGCTGACTACTGGGCAACCTATCGCGATCGTATTAAAGCCGTGACCACAGACGATGTGCTGAGGGTGGCGCAGAAATACCTGCAACCCGATAAGCTCGTCGTACTCGTTGTGGGTAACATCGACGAGATTACCAAGGGCAATCCCGACAAGCCGCAGTATACGCTCACGAAGATTGCGAAGGACGGCACGATCAAAAAGATACCACTGCCGGATCCGCTGACGATGCTTTACCCGGAAGGGCAATAGGCGTTTTAGGTAGGTCGATATAACTAATCAGGCGGCGAGTTTAATCTCGCCGCCTGAATTGTTTTGAAGCAGGATAGCCAATTGCAAAGTTAGAGGTCGGGAAGGAGGGCATGCCCCCGCTCTTCCTCTAGCAAACGAGGACCATTGAAAAATACCTGTCACTCTTCAGAGGGAATCATTTTACTTCCTCAACGTATGGCTCATGCAGCTTCACCGGTGGCTTCTTTGGTTTCCGCAGCTTCATGTTGAGCATTTCCACAAACAGCGAGAAGGCCATCGCGAAATAGATATAGCCCTTTGGAATGTGTTGATCTAAACCCTCGGCAATTAAACTGACACCGATCAGCAGGAGAAAACTCAACGCCAGCATCTTTACAGTTGGATGACGTTGGACGAAACCGCCGATGCGGCCGGCAAAGATCATCATGAAGGCGATGGATACCACCACGGCGGCGATCATGATTTCGATATGATCGGCCATCCCTACGGCTGTGATCACGGAATCAAGCGAGAAGATCACGTCGAGCAGGAGTATCTGAATGATCACGCTAACGAAGGAAGAACCGACTCCGGCAGACGCATGACCTTCATCGGCTTCGAGTTTTCCATGAATCTCGTGCGTACTTTTGGCGAGTAAGAATAAACCGCCGACGATTAGAATCAGATCGCGTCCTGAAATCTCCTTACCGAGGATTTCAAACAGAGGAGTCGTCAGCCGGATCAACCACGACAGTGAAAAGAGAAGGGCAATGCGCATGAACATGGCCAGGAACAAACCAACAAGCCGCGCCTTCTTCTGCTGATCACCCGGTAGCTTTCCTGCCAGAATTGTGATGAAGACGATGTTGTCGATGCCCAGGACCAGTTCGAGGGCCGTGAGCGTCAGAAACGCGATCCAAGCCTGAGAGTCGGTTATCCATTCCATTTGTTGATGTCCCCGCCTGACGAATTGAAGTTTGTTGCCGGAGGATTATACATACTCGGCCTTAGTAGGACAGACATTCTTGTCTGTCCCGCTTACAGAACTTGCTGCTATCAGAATAAGGTCATCTGCGTGGTTGCAAACGACAGACAGACAGGAATGTCTGTCCTACCTGGACAAGATTTCCGGAGTTGATGCGATGAGCCCGAGTTGTTGGAATAATCCCAACGACTCGACCAGCACCCAGTCCTCTGCGATTTGCCCATCGGCGATGCGATGTATCACCAACATCCGAATCGTCACCAGTCTTCCGGTTGGGGCAATTCCATGCCAATCAGCTTCGTGCGTGCCGTGCATTACGCATCTACTAACGACCCTGTCGCCATCGGCCAATAACTCTTCGACTTCGAAACGCAGATCGGGAAATGAATTAACCCACTCGGCGATGTGATGTTTGACTGTAGCCGGATCGCGCGGTCCCGTTTCGATCGATGCTCCGGAACTGAGTTGATGGGTCACGCAATCTGCAGAAAAGATTTCGTCGGCAACGACCAGGTTTCGTTCGTTCCAAATCTCCTGATAAAACCGGCGCACGATCGCTTTGTTTAGCTCGGCCGACATCCGTCGACTACCTCCACAACCTCTGTCCGATATGCTTTAGGAAGATCTGATCAAGTTTACCATCAGCTGGATTTTGCCCTAGCCCGCGGAGCGCGGCGATAGCGGGTGCGAGTACCAATTCATAATCATTCGACTGTCGGCCGCTCCGCGGGCTTTGAATAATTTCCACAACCCTTTCCTGGGGTTCCGCTCCGCTCCACCCCAGGCTTTACGCCATCGCCGCGCTCCGCGGGCTAAGGCAAATTCACCCAAGTTGAACTTAATCAGACGGCTATCCCGATCACAAAAAAACAAACAAATGCCCTGGCCCACTGCTTTTGACGACAGCGATATCATGAATCCGACTGCTGGAGTATGGTCCTTTCGGAACGAATTTAATTGAGGGGAAGCTTTATGTAAACCTTCGTCGGCCTGGCCCAGCCCAGGTGCCCTGGAGCCAGCGCAGCAAGCAGCGCCGGGCCGTCGCACTCCAAAGAGAGCCTTCTCCCGAGCGATGCCTCACACACGCGAGAAAGCGATGATGAACCCGGCCATGTTGACGGCAATGAAAAGCAGCGTCTCGCACACAAACAACACTACCGCCTTCATCCCCGTGATGGCCCAGCGCTGTCGGTAAACTCTGTGCAGGGCAAACATCAGGTAGATAAAAGCTACAGGATAAAACAAGTCAAGGACCAATGACGGAAGTTTCAATCCCAATGCACTCGCGACAATAAAAGCCACCGCAAAGATGGTTTTGCAGAAGAAGTCGAACGAATAGTAGTGAAGCGAGAAGATCAGGTGCTCGACGTAATATCGTCTCGTGCCTATGAAGAGAACAGATAGAAATAAACCCGATATAAGAACACTGCCAAACCTCAATCCGGCCGCATATTTCTCAGCCTTCTGTTGAATTTTTTCGCCCAGCGCGATCGGTTCGATCCCTCTCTGGCGGGCCATCGCGATCGCGCGTTGGTTTTTAGCCATTCGTGCCGCTCCACCACCTCGAACATCGTAGAGCGCCCCCCATGCGAAAAGAAAATAGAGCGCGCTAAAGGTGAGATAGATCCGAATCGGGTTTATGTAGCTGCCCTTCCGACCCGCAAGATATTCGGCAGTCAGCAGGCCGGGTCGAAACACGAGCGCGTAAAGTGTCTTGAGGATTTTGTTGGAGTCGAGGTGAGTAAACTCATGGAGCAGGTGACCGAAGAAGTGTCTGATTGAGAAGTCATGCCGGTGGACCTTCTTCTGGCCACATTGATTGCAGTATTCGCCCGATAACTCTGCGCCGCAATTGAGGCAGCGCTCGGATTGCGGAATGAGCTCATTGGCGTCGGCGCTTTCGAGGGAGATTGCCATGGGGGGCTATGGGCGCGAATAGGATAGGTCGAGCAACGATTCTTGAGCGCGCTATTTATACACGTGTTTGGGAAAACTTGTCGAGATTGACGGCGGTCACAGCGCCAACGGCGCGAAATGTAATAGCCTGGGGCAACGCCCCAGGCGAAGGCGCTTAAATTCTAGAAGCGCTGAAGGCGCGGAATCAGCGTTGGTAGGGGTCGGCTCTAATTTCATTCCGCGCTTTCAGCGCTGACGAGCTTCAACTGGTGTCACCCTGGGCCGTTGGCCCAGGCTACTACATTTCGCGCCGTTGGCGCTGGAGTGGCGACGAAGACCATTCATTACCGGCTCGTATGCAGGGCCACTGCTCTCCAACCCGCGCCCTTGTTAACAAGCATCAACGTGTAGAAGGAGGTAAAGGGCGCCGCGTCGCCTGGACCACTCTGGCCGGGAATCGCGCTGCGCTGTCGTGGTGAAATACCGCGAACGATGGCTGTGTCACCAGACACTGACATGGTCACATTGTTCGTCTCCAGTTTAGAGAACTTAAGCCGCCCCGTTTTCAGGTCGTCGATCAAT
This sequence comes from Pyrinomonadaceae bacterium, assembly GCA_035630655.1. Lineage (GTDB taxonomy): Bacteria > Acidobacteriota > Blastocatellia > Pyrinomonadales > Pyrinomonadaceae > PSRF01. Next base: position 4,313 of record DASQKG010000381.1, on the reverse strand, counting down.
GATTGGCGCGCGTGCTGCTCGCCGTTGCTGTGGGTCCAGATGAAACTCTCGTCAAGTATTCGTTCCAGACTCTCGATATCGGATGCGAGCACCGCCCGATGAAGCTCTGCTTCAGCGGCTGCAACCTCTCTTCTTGCGGCTTCATCGGGACGGGGTATTCTCGTCGCTTGCCACGCCGCTGCCTGCCATTTGCCATTGCGCTTGAGGAATGTACCGGTGTTGAAATACTTCGTTATTTCGGGATTCCCCCGCCCTTCAACCGTGGATACCAGGCGAAAAGCGACGATTGCTGTGTTCCCATATTGCTGGATGCGAATTTCTTCCGCGGTGTAAGTAGTAGTCGTGGTCCGGCGGCTCAGCGTAGGAGACTTGCGCAGGTCGTCCAGAATGTCGGCTTTGCTGATTCGTCGTCCGACAGCTCCGGTGTAGATCAAGTCATCGGCCCAGAAGCGTTCATGCATGGCGGCATCATTCTTTGAGGCGCCAGCTAAGAAATCATTCAGCAGCTTTGTTAAGTCGGCCGCGTCAGGAGCTGTTTGCGCCCGTAGACCCGGACACAGAATGATTAGTGCGATAATTACTAATACAGTACTTCTCATATGAGTTTTATTCCTGACCTCCGAATCCTTTACCGATGAGCCCGCGTAGGAACCAGTCGTCCGTTTAGTTCGGGCACTTGTGCCCGCGCCGAACGGACAAGTCCGCATTCTAAACGGACGACTAGGGGAATGATAACGCTCAGCCGCGGTAGCGATGCTCGACCATCAGGCAACGGTCCTGGACCACCTTGATACCTGCCCTGGCCAGTTTCTCAGCAACGTCCGCATTCCTGATTCCCGACTGCATCCACACGGCCTTCGGCTGTTTCGCCAAAATGTCCTCGAGGTGAGCCGGCACATCTTCGGAGCGTCGAAACACGTTTACGAGGTCGACATCGACCGGTATGTCAGTTAATTTACGATAGACCTTTTGGCTAAGTATCTCTGTGACCTGCGGGTAGTAAACGGGGACCGGGATGACCTCGAAACCCGCCGATGCGAGGTAGCTTGCAACGTAGAACGCGGGCTGGTTTGATTGTTGCTCAGTTTTGATTCCCAGCACCGCAATGGTCTGAGTTGTGGACAGCAACTCTTGAATTCGCTTGTCGTCATCAATAATATTTTCTTGCCAATTCATATGGGGGAAAGTATACGATCCAGCCAAGCCGGTTTGGTAATAGCCTTTGGGGGCAGCTCCGTGATACGCGGCTGACACCTGCTGAATGCCAAGGAGTTTATTGCTATGCAGAAAACAGATTCTCAACCTCATCGACGTCGCACGCGGGCCGTATTTGCACTGACCATCGGGCTCGGCTTCTGCCTGGTTGTTTTGATGCAGCCACCAGCCGGTTTTCGTAGTCAGGGAATGATCGTAGGCGCGCAAGGCGGCGATTTTGCCTATGAAACGGAAATACAGAAGGGCGTCGAGTTTCTGCGACGCCGTCAATTCGAAGAAGCGCTGAAGAGTTTCAAGCGCGCAAATGACATGCGCGGCAAGAAATCGCCGGAAGCGTTGTTAGGAATGGCGCAGTCCTATCTCGCGCTTGACGCGCCTAAGAATGTCATTGATACGGCGGAGAAATTGCTCGAGCTGCCAGGAACCGATGCTGGGATTCGTGCGCAAGCATACAACCACAAAGGGCTCGGGTTGCAAGCACAGGCGGAAGTCAAAGACCAGAAGAAACTACGCGAGGCTGAGGCTGCCTTGCGCGAAGGACTTGCGTTGAATGTGGCCACGCTGCCGGTTATCCAATACAACCTCGGTGTGGTTTTGCTTCAGCAGAATCGAGACGCAGAAGGCCTCGCTGAACTTCAGAACTATCTGAAAGTTCAGCCGCAGGGAGGTTACGCCGATCAGGCGCGCAAGCTGGTCGAGAACCCCCGCCGGGCGCGTGAGCCATTTGCGCCTGATTTTTCGTTAGTTACCGCCGATGGCGAACACATCACGATGGAAGACCTTCGCGGAAAAGTAGTAGTGCTGGACTTCTGGGGCGCCTGGTGTCCTCCGTGCGTGGCGTCGATCCCATCCCTTCGTTCACTGCACAAGAAATTTGCAAAGGAACCGCAGTTCGTCTTGATTGGGATCAACTCCGACTCGCAAGAAGAAACGCTGCGCGAGTTCACCACTAAAGAGAAATTGGTTTGGCCCCAGTATTGGGACCGTGATCGGAGAATTCATCGCGCTTTCAACGTACGAGTTTTTCCCACGTATATTGTGATTGATCATGAAGGAGTTGTGCGCTTCCGAAGTAGCGGCATGAGCTGGGAGCGCGCGGCTTACTTGAATGAAGCAATCAAGAAGCAGGTGAAAATTGTCGCGAAGACAGACGCGGCAAACTAGGCAGGAATTCCTGCCTGGCCGGTTACTGCGGGGCGATGAGGTCCCGTATCACCTGCGGTAGCGGGTGGGTTCCGGGGAGGCTGACGCGGCTCATGCTGCTTCCTTAAGAGGGTCCCGTCAGGAATGTCTGTCCTACTAGTGCATCTTGAATGGACCACCACGCGGCTCGGGTTCTAAATCAGGGCGGCTCGAATCCTGGATCACCTCATGCATCTCCAAAACGTTTGATTGAAAAAACGCCTCCTTCGGCAAAGTGCCTGACTGAGCGTGGCCTTTAACAAACTCGTCCGAGCGCACCCAGTTGAGAAAGTTGTCGCGACTGTTCCAAATAGTGAAAACGACGTACGGATCGCCTTCGTTCACTGGACGCAGCACCTGGTTGGAAATGAAGCCGGGCATTTTGTCGACGAGCCCGGCGCGATCGCGAAACCGCTGCTCGAATGCATCGGCGAATTCATGATTGACGTAAATACGATTAGCGACAGTGATCATTGATTGTTCTCCATGCGAACATCATACACGATGGTATAGCGCCTCCTTGAAGTGCGGCGCCTCTAACGGACGTTCGTGTTCGCTCGCCAATTCGCTTGCTGCGTTAATCGTCCGCTTGCGGTTTTGAGCGCAATTGTTTTATTCGTCCTCGACGCATCTTTTCTTCCAACGTGCGGACTTTGGCGGCCTTCGGCACACGAGTGGGAACGCGCTTAGGTGGACGATAGTTGAGTTGGTCGATCTTCCTGCGCAGTTTTTGCAAACAGATAGCCTTGTTTCGATATTGGCTGCGTTCCTGCTGAGAAGTAACCGTGACGCCGGAAGGCAGGTGACGGAGCCTAACCGCGCTCTCGGTTTTGTTGACGTGCTGACCACCAGGCCCACTGGAGCGGAATGTTTCGACTTCACATTCCCGCAGCAAATCTTCGTCGAGTTCAGGCAGCTTGATCATGCTGTTTCATAGCCAAAAGCGACATCGGTGCGGGCGGTAACAGAACCGGAAGCGATAGCGACCGGGGATTACCTCTCGAATGAGGAACGATTTGCGCCCTCCGCGTCCTTGCCAACCAAACCCGGTCGCTACCACTACCCCACGCGGGCTGCCCGAGCGGGGACCCCGGTTCGCTTCCGGTTCTGATACCGGCTCGCTGACCGCTCTCAGAATACAGCCAATATTTTGACTGTTGTCGTGTGACAATGTATAACCCAGACGCTTATGGGCTCAAGGGGGAAGGACGATGGTTAATTGTTAAAGGCGCGACGGTACCCAGACCCGTTTATTTGAAAGGTGTAAAGCCTATGGCAAAGCAAGACACGAACGATAGACCAGCAACTCAGACGCTGGATCTTTCATCGCTGAATGACGAAGAAAAGGAAGTGTTGACCTGGAGTCGCGAAAGACGGCTGACGGAATTTCAGAAAGTAAACGCCGGCTTCTCGGTCAAGGCTTTGGAAGACAAACTCATGTATATCGATACGATCACAATCGAAAATGGTGAGATCCTCGATACCTTGAGGCTTAATCCAACTCTGAGCTGGGAGAAGGTCAGAGACATGTTCATGGGTGGGCCAGTCGACGGATTCACCTCGAGCTTCCACAACCTCGAAGGCATTCAGTATCCGAAATACTTCTGGAAAGCCACCATTGAAAACGAGCGAGACAAGCTGTAGCCGAACTTCTACGCTATGAAGCAGGTTTTCCGCCCTCGTTTTGTGAACACAATTTGAAGAAACAAAACGGTCCACTAAACGACACGAACCCACACGAAAGGATTAGTGTTGTTTAGTGTTTTCGTGGATCGTCTTTTGACTTCAGTTGGTTGAAGCTGAAGGCCACTTGTGAATTGCAGAATCCGTGGACAACATGAACACTCAGAGATTCAACTGGCAAATTTGGGCTGGCTTCCTGCTTAGTCTGGCTGCGTCAATCAGCTACCCCGTTA